>JAUSQH010000215.1 GCA_030652895.1 Alphaproteobacteria bacterium | reverse complement strand
CCACGTCGCGGTAGTGCAGCGTCATGCCGTCGCTCAAGCGCTCGAGCGGACCGAACGCCGCCATCTCCCGGCCCTGGCCCAGCAGCAGCGGCGCCAGGTAGACGAGCAACTCGTCGACCAGGCCGGCGCGCAGCAGCGAGGCGTTGAGCTTGTGCCCGGCCTCGACGTGCAACTCGTTGACGCCGCGATGCGCCAGTGCCGCGAGCAGCGCGGCCAGGTCGACCTTGCCGTCAGCAGCCGCCAGCGGCAGCAACTCGGCGCCGCGGTCCCTCAAGGCGGCGGCGCGGGCCGGGTCGTCGTACGCGCAGGCGATCAGCACCGAACCCGGCGGGTCGAGCAAGCGAGCGCCGGGCGGCGTCTGCAGGCGCGAGTCGACGACCACGCGCAGCGGCTGCCGCTGCGTCGGCACCAGGCGGACGTCGAGACGCGGGTCGTCTTCGCGCACCGTGCCCACACCCGTCAGCACGGCCGACGCACGGCGGCGCCAGGCATGGCCGTCGGTGCGCGCCGCCACGCCGGTGATCCACTGGCTGGCGCCGTTGTTCAGCGCCGTGCGGCCGTCGAGCGACGCCGCGATCTTCATCCGCACCCAGGGCCGCTGGCGCTGCACGCGGGAGAAGAAACCGATGTTGAGCTCGCGCGCCGCATCGGCCAGGTCGTCGCCAGCCATGTCGACACGAATGCCCGCCGCGCGCAAACGGGCGATACCGGCGCCGTCGACACCGGGGAACGGGTCACCGATGGCGACGACGACGCGCGCCAGCCCGGCGGCGATCAAGGCATCGCAGCACGGCGGCGTGCGCCCCTGGTGGGCGCAAGGCTCCAGCGTCACCCAGGCGGTGGCGCCGCGCAAGTCCAGGCCAGCGCCCTGGGCCGCGCGCATCGCCATCACTTCGGCATGGGCGCCGCCGGCTTGCTGGGTGAAGCCTTGGCCGAGGACGCGGCCACCCGCGTCGCCGATGACGCAGCCGACACGCGGGTTGGGGTCGCTCAGGCCGATGGATTGCTCGGCCAGCGCCAATGCCTCGGTCAGCCGCAGGCGGTCGAGATCGGTGTTCGCCATCGAATAGCGTGGGATCGCGCAGCCGCTGCCCTCAGGGCGCCGGCTGATGGACCAAGGTGTTGCTGTTGACGAAGTCGCCAGCGGCCGGGTTGACGGCAACGTCGACCGGACAGCTGTTGGCGGCGGCAATGACAAGAAAGTTCTGCGAGGTGAGCGCCGTGTTCACGCCGGCGTAGTTGCGCGGGTGCAGCGCGTTGGCGACGACGACGTCGTCGCTGGCGGCCGGCGTATAGCGGCAGACCTTGAACGGCCCGCTGCCACTGGCAGCAACAGTCCACAGCGCACCGGTGTCGCTGAAAGCCCGCGGCACCAGCGTCGACAGCCCGGACCAGGTCTTCGTCTCATTGGCGTAGATGGCGCAGTAATAGGCCACTGACGT
>JAUSQH010000212.1 GCA_030652895.1 Alphaproteobacteria bacterium | reverse complement strand
CCTGCTTGGTGCGGTGGGCGACGTAGCATGGATTGACGATGAAGCGCTGATGGACCCGGTTACGGCGGTTTCCGGCAGCGGTCCGGCTTATGTGTTTTTACTTATCGAAGCGCTGGCCCAGGCGGGTGAGAAGGCAGGGCTTGATATGGCGCTCGCCTATCGCCTGGCGTTAACAACGGTAAAGGGGGCGGGTGCACTGGCGGCGCAGTCTGATCTTTCCGCCTCCACCTTGCGGGAAAATGTAACCAGCCCCGGCGGCACTACCGCGGCGGCCCTTGAGGTGCTGATGCGGCCTGATGGATTGCCAAGCCTGATGGATGAGGCGATAGCTGCGGCGGCCCGCCGCTCCCGCGAACTGGCGAAGTAGCGCTGCGATTCAGGCAAGCCGGGTTTGCGCCACCCAATATCTGGAATGATCGCGCGCTATGGCCGCTGCCGCTGCGCCCATCTCATCCGCATTGGCGAACAATCCAAAGCAGGTGGCGCCACTGCCCGACATGCGCGCCAGCAGGCAGCCCTTTTGTCTGGCCAGCGCATCCAGCACAGTCCGGATTTCCGGCACGAGTTCGATGGCGGGCTGCTGCAGATCGTTGCGCCGCGCCGCCAGCACCCGCGCCAGCTTTTTCACACTGGAAACATGGCGCGGAAAACGTTGCGGGGCTTTACCGAAACGCCCGTCCAGATTCTCAAACACGGCCCGGGTTGAAAGCGCGATGCGCGGATTGACCAGCACGACATAACATTGCGGCAACGCGGACACGGGACTTATCTGTTCGCCAATACCGCGCATGATGGCGGGCCGGCGCAGCAAACACACCGGAACGTCGGCCCCCAAACGTGTCGCCAGTGCGGTAAGCTCATGATCATCAATGTGTAGGTCCCACAGCGGCATTAACAATTGAATGGCCGCTGCAGCATCTGACGATCCGCCGCCTAGTCCGCTTGCGGCAGGCAGGTCTTTATATAATTTCAGTGCAGCGCCAACGGGTGCGGGGGCTAATGCCGCAAGCGCCTTGGCCGCACGTAGCGCCAGATTGGTTTCCAGCGGGCCGCATTCCGCTGCAAAAGGCCCCTCAACCTGTAGCGAAATGGCGCTGCTTTCACACACCTCCAGCCGGTCGCCCAGCCGGGTGAATGCCGCCAGACTTTCGATCTGGTGATACCCGCCGCTACGGCCAAGCACATGAAGAAACAAATTCAGCTTGGCCGGTGCAGATATGTGGCGCGGCTCAGGATTTTCGGGCACTTGACGCCGCTGGCTCGGCGGCAGCGGGGTCACTGTCCAGCCCGGATTGCAGCTTCTTCTCTATGCCGCGCCTGACGTCAGGATCGGGATCGAAAGATAGTGCGCGGTGCCACTGAAACTGCGCTTCCAGCTTGCGCCCAACCCGCCAATAGGCGTCGCCCAGATGATCATTGATCACTGCGTCTTGTGGCAACAGACTGATAGCGTTTTCCAGCGTCTCGACCGCGTCGCTAAATTCACCCGTGCGATACTGAATCCAGCCAAGACTATCAATAATGGCGCCGTCCTCCGGACGCTGCCGCGCGGCGCTTTCGATCATGGTTTTTGCGCGCTGCATGTTGAGACCTTTATCAATCCACGAATAAGCCAGATAGTTAAGTACATTTGGCTGATCCGGCTCCAGTTCCAGCGCCCGCAGTAAATCACGTTCCGCATGGGGCCAGTTTCCCGCCCGCTCCAGCGTTATGCCACGGGCATACAGCATCGGCCAGTGATGCGGTCCGGGTTCGCCAATTCCTTCGATAATTTTGTCATAGATAGGGACTGCTTCATCATAATGTTCATGAGTTCGCAATAGATCGGCCAGAGAAATCAGAGCCAGTTCAGCCCGGTCGGGATATTTCGCAACATATTGGCGCAAGCTTTCAATTGCCGTATTGGCCCGGCCCGCATGGTCCTCATTCAGCGCCATTTGAATGCGGGCGGTTTCGAAATAGGGTGAGCTTTCCGGCACTCCGGAATAAATGGCGATGGCCTCGTCGTACCGTTCAAGCCCTTCCAGGACGCCCGCAAGCAAAACCCGGCCCTCCTCAAAAGCGGGCTCCATATATAAGGCCAACTGCAGGTAAATCAGTGGTAGGGGATTAGCCCCGCCATCCTGGCTCAGAACACTGCTTAAACCGTACAACACCTCCGCGGCGCCCGCTGTGGCGTCGGTGATCAGCAGTTCGGCGGGCTTCCTGGCTGTATTGCGCGCCAGAGCGGCGGTCAGGATCGGGTGCGGCCGCACAGGCTGCAGAAGGCTGCTGTAAATCTCAGCCGCGCGTGGATACTGATCCCGCGTTTCCAGAAACATTCCGAAGGCCTGTGCGGCACGGATTGACCGGTTGCCATTATCGCTAAGTAATTCCTCGAAATATTGTTCGGCCACTTCATCTTGCTTGGAAAGCGACGCTATCAAGGCGCGGTGAAAGGTAAAAAACGGCTGAAACGATCTGCTCTTTGATAATGGCTCGACACTGGTGAGCGCCGCATCCATATTTCCCAGGCCAACCTCCGCCCATGCCGCTAGCAGGGGTTGCAGCAACTCATTAAGCCCATGCCTGTCAAGGTTGGCGATCAATGTTTTGGCTCGCGTAAAATCACGCATTTTGAATGCATCGCTGATCAGGCTCAACGCCACCAGTTGATTATCCGGCTGCGCTTCTTCTAGTTTCTGGGCGAGGGGCAAGGCATTCGCCACATCCCCGTCCTGTAATTTTAACAAAAAGACCGTCTGTAAAACGCCGGCATTTTCCGGATCAGCGGCCAGAACCTGTCCCATAAAGGTTGCCCCGGCGGTGCTGTCATTTTGCGCACGCGCGTGAAGGCCCGCCAGATAATTTCCATACAGCGAGGGAGAGGCGCGGACAGCGCTTACAGGAGCCGGGGGACTGTTGTCTTTCGCAACAACAACACTCCTTTTGACGGCAGCACTATCTTCCGGGCCCGTTTCCGAACAGGCTGCGAGTATCAGCGCAATGGCGGTGGCGC
>JAUSQH010000202.1 GCA_030652895.1 Alphaproteobacteria bacterium | reverse complement strand
GCTGGAAATAGGTGAACTGGCTGACTTCCATGCCGTCGCACCACACTTCCCAGCCCAGCCCCCATGCGCCCAGCGTCGGGTTTTCCCAGTCATCCTCGACAAACCGGATATCGTGCAGGGCCGGGTCAATGCCGATGGCGTACAGGCTTTGCAGATACAGTTCCTGAATTTCCAGCGGCGAAGGTTTCAGGATCACCTGAAACTGGTAATAGTGCTGCAACCGGTTGGGGTTTTCCCCATAACGGCCGTCGGTCGGCCGGCGCGATGGCTGCACATAGGCGGCCTTCCACGGCTTTGATCCCAATGCGCGTAACGTGGTCGCCGGGTGCGACGTGCCTGCCCCCACTTCCATGTCATAGGGTTGCAGAATGACGCAGCCCTGATCGCTCCAATAGCGTTGCAGGGTAAAGATGATTTCCTGAAACGCCAGGGCGGCGGCGGGGGGTTTTTGTGACGGTGCGGGCATAAAAGGTTCCGGATTCGTGATATCGGTCTGTTGCAGCGCAACCTAATGCATTCCTGGCCGGGTTGCTATTTTTGATTGCCCGTAAAATCAAGCGCCCCGGCATGTCGCAGCACCTGCTCCGCCGCTTGCGAATATTTGGCCCCCGCCTCGTGCAGGACCAGGCCCGGCAACAGCCTTAACGGCCCGTCATTTCCCTTGTACGCCCGTACAATGACGCGTTTGGCGGACTTGCCATTGCCGGGCCATAGCGGAAATATCTCACAGCCTCCCGCACGGCCCTTCAGGGCCGCCAGCACATCGTCGAGCCGATCCGCCCGGTGGATCAGGGTAATGCACCCGGCTGGCCGCGCCATGGTGACGGCGAATTTTATCCAATCGCGCAGGCCAACCGCACTTTCCTGATGGGCGCTGACCCGGCCCGGATGCGGAGACAGGCTGCCTGCGCCCGGTTCCAGAAACGGCGGATTCATGAAGACATGATGATAGCTGTTGGCCGTAATCCGGTATGGCGGACTGGCGATTGAGCCGCAATACACCTCCGCCGCGTCCGCCAGCCCGTTTCTTTCGGTATTCTGCCGCGCCAACTCGGCAAGCATGGGGTCAATTTCCAGGGCGTCCACCGACACGCCTGCAACCCGCCGGGCCAGACACAGGCCGGCCGTCCCAACGCCGGCGCCGCCTTCCAGCGTCAGTTCCCCAGGCTGCGCCGGTACGGCAGCGGCCAGCATGACCGCATCGATGCCCGCACGATGTCCGCTGGCGGGCTGCAAAATCTGCAAACGCCCGCCCAACATAGCGTCGTCTGTTATGTCGCCATCGGTCTGGCCGGTTACCACTTCGCTCTCCATCGCATTCTTTTGAACCAAACATAGCCTGTAACACCTTCTATACCCAGCCTATTCCTGTTAGAGTACAATATACTGCATCCCCATTTCAGGAGAAAAAGCGTGGGAGTTGTCGTTCCATTCGATAGTGAAGACGCGGGGGGAGAAGGCGCTTTTTTAGCACTTCGTGATTTGGTCGCCGACGACATGGCGCGCACCAACGAATTCATTCTCACCCGGATGCAAAGTCAGGTGCGGATGATTCCGGAATTGGCGGGTCATTTGATCAAATCCGGGGGCAAGCGGTTGCGGCCCATGCTGACACTTGCCGCCATCCGCATGTGCGGATATAGCGGGAAGGACAATGTACGGCTAGCGGCAAGTGTGGAATTTCTGCACACCGCCACGTTGTTGCACGACGATGTGGTGGATGAAAGCGGCCTGCGCCGTGGGCTATCGACTGCAAACACCATCTGGGGCAACCAGGCCAGTGTGCTGGTGGGGGATTTTCTGCTCAGCCGCGCCTTTCAGCTGATGGTTGAAATCGGTTCGTTGCGCATATTGGAAATTCTGTCCAGCGCGGCGGGAGTCATTGTGGAGGGCGAGGTGCTGCAACTGGAACGGGCCAGCGACATCGCAACCACCGAAGACACCTATTTGCGCATTATTACCGCTAAAACCGCAACCCTGTTTGCCGCCGCCTGCCAGACCGCAGGCGTGATCGCCGCACGCCCGGCGGTCGAGGAAGAAGCCCTTGAATCCTATGGTAAAAATC
This sequence comes from Alphaproteobacteria bacterium, assembly GCA_030652895.1. Lineage (GTDB taxonomy): Bacteria > Pseudomonadota > Alphaproteobacteria > UBA11222 > UBA11222 > UBA11222. The sequence goes on along the minus strand of JAUSQH010000202.1, from coordinate 474 downwards.
TCGGTATCGCGTTTCAACTGGTGGATGATGCGCTGGATTATTCCGCCAAGCAGGCGAGCTTCGGCAAAACCGTCGGCGATGATTTCCGTGAAGGCAAAATCACGTTGCCGGTCGTCCTGTCGTTCCGGCGGGGCAATGATGTTGAACGTGCATTCTGGCGTCGGGTCATGGAAGACGGCCAACAAAATGCTGAGGACCTGGCCATGGCCGTACAATTGATGACCCGCCATAACGCGTTGAGCGATACGATCGAGCGTGCCCGCCATTATGGCGATATGGCCCGCGACGCGCTGGCGATTTTCCCGGATTCGCCCGAGAAGACCTGCCTTTCCGGCATTGTCGATTTTTGCATCGGCCGCGCGCATTGATATTTCTGCCTCCCATCCGCGAAGGCGGATGGTCGGAGTGAGAGGATTTGAACCTCCGGCCCCTACGTCCCGAACGTAGTGCTCTACCAGGCTGAGCTACACTCCG
>JAUSQH010000199.1 GCA_030652895.1 Alphaproteobacteria bacterium | reverse complement strand
ACACGTTGATCGAGCAGGCCGAGCAGGGGGTGGATTATTTCACCATCCATGCGGGCGTGCGTCTGGCCTATGTGCCGCTCACCGCCAAGCGGGTAACCGGCATCGTCAGCCGCGGCGGCTCTATCCTCGCAAAGTGGTGCCTGGCGCATCACAAGGAAAATTTCCTCTATACGCATTTTGAGGAAATCTGCGACATCATGCGCGCCTATGATGTGAGCTTCTCGCTGGGGGACGGCCTGCGACCCGGCTCCATCGCCGACGCCAATGACGAGGCGCAATTCGCCGAACTGGAAACCCTGGGCGAGTTGACCCGCATCGCCTGGGACAAGGGCGTTCAGGTAATGATCGAAGGCCCCGGACACGTGCCGATGCACAAGATCAAAGTCAATATGGACAAGCAGCTGCGTGAATGCGGTGAGGCGCCGTTCTACACATTGGGGCCGCTGACGACCGATATTGCGCCTGGCTATGACCATATCACCAGCGGTATTGGCGCTGCGATGATCGGCTGGTTCGGCTGCGCGATGCTATGTTATGTGACGCCGAAAGAGCATCTCGGGCTGCCGGATCGCGACGATGTGAAGGTTGGCGTGATTACGTACAAGATTGCGGCGCATGCCGCCGACCTCGCCAAGGGGCACCCTTCGGCGCAGGCGCGCGATGATGCGTTAAGCCGGGCGCGCTTTGAATTCCGCTGGGAGGATCAGTTCAATCTTTCGCTTGATCCGGAACGCGCGCGCGAATTTCATGATCAGACCCTGCCCAAGGACGCGCACAAGGTGGCGCATTTCTGTTCCATGTGCGGGCCAAAATTCTGCTCCATGAAAATTACGCAGGAAGTACGTGATTATGCTGCCAGCGGGATGGCGGAAAAGTCAGAAGAATTCCGTAATGCAGGCGGCAAGATTTATCAGGACATCGCGAAGACCGAGGAAAAGCAGTCGAACGAAGCGCTATAGCCGCGGCCTACCCCGATGTGGCTGCGGGTCACGTGGATGCTGGCCATGCTTGCCTGGGTATGTTCTGCTCAGGCTCAGGCGGCATGGCTGCAATCCAAAGGTGAAACGTTATTCATCAGCACACTGAGCAATTATAGCTCCGATGCGCGTTTTGACGCATTGGGCCATCGTGCCCAAGACAACGCGTATCGCAAGCAGGAACTCTCCCTCTATGGCGTGTACGGGCTGATGGATGGGGTGACGCTTGGCGCGCAGCCGGTTTTTTTTCGCTTGCGGGCCCGGCCGGGGGCCGGAGCTGCCCGGGAAAGCGTCCGCGGTCTCTCAAGCATGGAAATGTTCGCCAGGATCAGGATTCTGGTTGGCGATTACTGGATACTGTCTTCGCAGGCCCTGGTTAAATTGCCTGGCGCCAGGGCGGTGGACCGCGAACCATTACTGGAAAACGCAAGCAGGGACATAGAGGGACGCGTGCTGTTCGGACGCAGCGGGCGGCTTGCCAGACAGTTTCTGAATCTTGAGTATTTCTCTTCTTTTGAAGCGGGGTACCGGGCCCGGGACAGACACGCTGCGGATCAATGGCGCGGGGACGCAACGTTTGGTTTTCGTCCCGCCCAAGATTATCAAATCATTTTCCAAAGCTTTAACACAATTTCCGTACAAAATCCGGATGGTTCGGATCCAACCGCCTATGATCTATACAAGGCGCAAATATCTTTGGTGAGGGATTTACCGCATGGCCTGGCTGTGCAGGCAGGGGGCTTTACCGAATATGCCGGGCGCAATACCGGCGCGGGAAATGCACTGTTCGTGTCAGTTTGGACACGTTTCTGATTTGAGGTTTCCCGGATGACGGAAAGCAAAACCGCAAAACCCGTTCCAGATATTCCCGTATCGCTGTTTGCGGCGGTTATGGGAATTGCAGGGCTCGGCCTTGCATGGCGCAAATCGGCTCCGATCCTTGGGGTTGCGCCATGGATCGGGGAAGTGCTGATATTTGCTGGCGTATTGGTTTTCGCCGTGATTGCTGCGGCCTATGGCCTGAAGATCGCGCGCGCGCCACAGGCCATGCGCGATGAAGCCAATGATCTTAAACGGGTCGCATTTTTTGCTACCGTTCCGTTAAGTCTGCAGTTGCTGGCGGCCGGGGCGTTCCCACTGGATCATGCGATTGCCACATTGATGTGGGTTGTTGGCACAGCGGCGCAATGTATCCTTTTACTGATCATTCTGATGCGCTGGATGCAGGGGGGGCACCCGCGGCGGATATTTCAGCCATCTTTATTTTTACCGTCTGCGGGTTTGCTGCTTGGCCCGGCGACGGGGTATCATCTGGGCTTTGTCGAGCTTGGCTGGATGATGTTCACGCTGGGTTTGCTGTTGTGGCTGCTGTTTTTGGTGATGCTGTTCGAGCGGTTGTTTTTCGATATGCCGCTCACGGATGAAGAGCTTCCGCTGCTTGCCATTCCGGTTACCCCTCCCGCGCTGGCGTTCATGTCTTACGTTGCGTTGAACCAGCAGGTGATCGACGGGTTCGCCCGATTTTTGTTTTACGCCATGCTGCTGTTTCTGATTTTAGCGCTTGCGCATGCCAGCCGCTTCGCGCGTGTGCGTTTCAGTCTTGGCTGGTGGTCGTTCACGTTTCCTGCGGGCGCGGCGGCGGGCGCGGCGATGGAATATAGTGGCGCCATCGGGACAGATTTTCCCGCAATCCTGTGTATAGCGATGCTCTTGCTGACGACAGGGCTTGTCGGCTATTGCGGGGTGAGAACGATCATGGGAGTGCGCGAGGGCAGCCTGTTCAAAATAATCAGCTGACTATTTTGACTAATGCACCGCAGGCTGGGGTAAGTGCTGTCCAGGCTTCCACATTGCAGTCGAAAACAGCAAGGCCGCCGACCGGCAGGCCGTGTGAAAAAGCATCGGGGGTAGCCATATTGGGCTGATTCAGCAAATCTGCCAGATCACTTATCCCTGGCGTGATGCTTACCATCATGACGCGCTCAAATCGGGCCTCTATTTCATGCAGCCGTCGTAACATCGCCTCGCCGCGCATTAAATGGATGCGGTAATCATGAACCAGTTCGGGAGGATTCCCGTTGGCGTCGTGCAGATGAGGCCACGCATTCGCCAGTGTCTGGCGGGTGCGAGTAGGCGCGGCGCAGATCACGAGATCAGGGGTATAGCCATTTTTTTGCATGGTCTTGCCCATGGAAATGGCGGCCAGTTCACCGCGCCGCGTAAGGGGCCGGTGATAATCCGCCAAACTGACATGACCGGTGGTACGATGACGGGTGCTGCGTAACAGATAAAGCCGTTTCATTTATCAGCGCCGCGCAACTTATCTTGCGCAAGTGCGTTGGTGATCAGCTTGCAGGTTTCCGCTATGCCATATAGCGCGATAAACGAACCCATGCGTGGCCCCTGGCTTTGCCCAAGCAGCACTTCATACAACCCCTTGAACCAGTCGCGCAGATTGTCGAAGCCGTGCGCCTTGCCGGTTTCAAAAACCAGGGTTTGAATTTGCTCCGCGCTGGCGCCGGCGTTCAATGCAGCAAGCCGCCCCTGAAGATCCGTCATGGCGACTCGTTCCTGATCCGTAGGCAGACGGTATTGTTTGGCCGGAAGCACAAAGTCATGGTAGTAGGCCACCGCATAATTCACCATCCGGTCAAGAATTGGATGCGCGGCGGGCTGAACGCCGGGAAGATAGCGCGCGATAAAGCCCCATAACACGCTGCTATCATTGCTGTTGCTGGCGCTGGCAAGATTAAGCAGCATGGAAAAGGAAATCGGCACTTCTTCCCTGGGCGGCGTTCCGCGATGAATATGCCATACCGGATTGGATAGCTGTTCCGTTGGTGACTGGGTGGAGAACGCAGCAAGATGCGCGATATATTCGTCCACCGCTTTGGGAATCACATCGAAATGCAGCCGTTTTGCCGTGCGCGGTTTTTGAAACATATAAAGTTGCAGGCTCTGCGGCGAGGCGTACCGCAGCCATTCGTCAATGGTCAGGCCATTGCCGCGCGACTTTGAAATGCGCTCACCATTTTCATCCAGAAAAAGTTCATAACTCAGAACTTCCGGCGGCCGGCCGCCTATGGCCTTGCAAATGCGGCTGCCCATTTGCACCGAACTGATCAGATCCTTGCCGGACATTTCATAATCGACGCCCAATGCCGCCCAGCGCATTGCCCAATCGGGGCGCCATTGCAGTTTGCAGCGCCCGCCCGTGACAAGCGTCTCTACCAGTGCCCCGTCCTCGTCGCGAGATACGATACTGTCCGTTTCCGGATGCACTTCAACTACAGGCACTTCCAGCACGCGGCCCGTTTTGGCGCATACAGGCAGAAACGGGCTATAGGTCTTGCGGCGCTCCTCGCCCAGTTCCGGCAGTACGACATTGATCACCGCGTCGTAATTCTTCAGAACATTGCGAAGTGCGGCGTCAAATTTTCCTGAACGGTACATTTCTGTGGAACTGAAAAATTCATACTGAA
>JAUSQH010000194.1 GCA_030652895.1 Alphaproteobacteria bacterium | reverse complement strand
CTCGACGCCAACGCGCCGCGGCTCGGGCTGCAGATGCGGCCCGAACTGGTGGGCGACTTCAGCTCCGGCCGCTTGCACGGCGGCGTCATCTCGGCGACGCTGGATGCGCTCGGTGGCCTGGCGCTGATGCTGCAGATGGCCGAAAAGCATGGCCACGAAACCACGCTGCAGCTGCTGCAGCGCTGCAGCCGCATCGGCACCATCGACCTGCGCGTGGACTACCTGCGCCCAGGCCTGGGCGAGCACTTCATTGCCAGCGCCGAAGTCACGCGGCTGGGCAGCCGGGTGGCGTCGACGCAGATGCGCATGCACACCGGCGAAGGCACGCTGGTGGCAACGGCGGCGGCGTCTTACATCGTCTCCTGAGCGGCGCCGCCGCTGGCCATCAGTCCAGCGCCAGGTCGTAGCGGATGTAACCGTTGAAGCGCGCCACCTTGTCGTAGAGCCGGCGCGCCGTGACGTTGTCGTCCTGCGTCAGCCAGTAGCAGCGCGAGGCCTGGCGCTGCCGGGCCGCGTCGGCCACGGCGCCGATCAGCGCCCGCGCCAGGCCTTGACCACGCGCCGCCGGGGCAACGAACAAGTCCTGCAGGTAACAGGTGGTCGGCGCCCAGACGCTGGTGTGGAACAGGTAATGGCCGATGCCCAGCAGTTCGCCGTCGAGCTTGGCACCGACGCCGAATACGCCGTCCTCGGCCAGCAGCCGATGCCAGGCGCGGTCCATGTCCGCCGCCGTGACATCCGTTTTGTAGAAGCTTTTGTAGCCCCTTGCCAGGGCCTCCCAGGGCGCACGGTCGGCAGCGGTCAGCGGGGCAATGGTCAGGTGCATGGCCGGGCACTCCAGAAATGAGGGGCGCCAGCATAGACGCAAGCGCAAGAGCGCTGGCTTCACGCCAGCTTGACATGCCGGCAACAGACCTCAACTAGGCGGTCCGCTTCACCCGCCGACACCCGCCATGACACTTCGTGATCTTGCCGTCCGCTGGCCCCGCCAGGCCGCCCGCTTGGCCGCCCATCTGCCACTGCGCCTGCTGGCGGCGATGGGACTGATGCTGGGCGCCGCCGCCACCGCCTTCATCGCCCTGCCGTCGGTGGTGGACAGCCGCGCCGCAGCCACGCCACGCGCGGTGGCGCCGCGCGGCCCGCTGGGCGCCGACGAGGTGGCGAACATCGAGGTCTTTCGCAAAGCCTCGCCGTCGGTGGTGCACATCACCACGCTGGCTGCCGTGCGCGACTTCTTCTCGATGGACGTGCAGCAAGTGCCGCGCGGCGCCGGCACCGGCTTGGTCTGGGACGAGCAAGGCCACATCGTCACCAACTTCCATGTCATCCAGGGCGCCAATGCCGCTCAGGTGACGCTGGCCGACCAGAGCACCCACCGCGCCACGCTGGTCGGCGCC
>JAUSQH010000188.1 GCA_030652895.1 Alphaproteobacteria bacterium | reverse complement strand
ACGACTGGCTGATGCCATGGGCTGGTATGAGCCAGACATTCTTCGCCTGTATCAGTCAGCAGTCCTATGAGTATCTGCTGGGTGGAGAGAGCATCTTCTGTTTCCGCAACGCTTCGTGATTGGTCATGGATCCAAAAGTGGTGAGAAATTGTCCTGTGTGCGCCTCCAGTGGAGCCGCGAGTGTCTGGAGCATCGACCACTACACCGTGTCGCGTTGTGGAAATTGTACGCACTCGTTCGTGTCGGCAGGTCTGGCGGCTGGCGAACTGGACGGAGCGTACGAGCAGCAATACTACGACGCCGGCGGCGGTTCAACTCGGATTGGCTACGAAGACTATTTAGCCAAGGCGCCATTGCGAATGCGCAGCTTCGCGAAGCGCCTTCGCGAGTTGGAACAACACACGGCAGATCGTGGTCGTCTGCTTGATTTCGGCTGCGCAGTTGGGCTGTTTGTCAAGGTTGCAGTCGACGCTGGCTGGGATGCTATTGGCTACGAACGCTCGGCCTGGGCGGCGGAGTACGGTCGTCAACACTTCGGAATCACGATTGAGTCTGGTCGAGATGGGCAATGTCCGACTTATGCGCGCAGTTTCGACATGGTGACGATGTGGGATGTCTTGGAGCATCTGGAAGACCCCCGAGGGGTGCTTCGCTCGGTAGCTGGTTGGATGAAACCTGGTGGTGTGCTTGCCCTCAATACGATAGACAGCGCTTCACTGGGTGCCCGACTCGCTGGTGAGCATTGGCGGCACATTTCACCACCGCACCATCTGCAGTACTTCACCCGGGGCTCCTTGACGCGCCTACTTCGCGACTGCGGTTTCCAGGTCATCACGCGACAAAGCCAAGGCGTTATGTGGAGCGCGGATCGGCGCCGCGGTCAACTGTTAAGTTGGCAGTCGTTGATCGAGGAGATGGTTACGCATTGGCGTTTTCGTCGTGCTGCCGATGCACTTCACTTGCTTGACGAAATCGACATCGTCGCCGTGTTTGATCCGTCTGTGCTGACGACATGATGCACACTGGGCTTAGTAGTTTCGCTGGCGTTCATCTGCGCCCCTTTTTGCCGACTTCGCTGTGATGTCGCCGTGCAGCGTTCGGCTCAATCCGGCCCTGGTGTCATGTCTGGTTGTTGGTCTTGGTTCGACTGCGCGGTGCGGTGCGGTCGCAGGCTATGGTGGTCTGAGCGTTGGTTTGCCGAGCGACCGCCAGCTCGTCGCGCTAGAGGCTGCGGCAGCGCACTGGTGTCACTTAAGTTTTCGTTCATTCAACATCGCGGTTTTCCTTCACATGAACATCAAAACGGCATTGCAAGTCTTGGCGTTGCGAATAGTTCTCAAGATGTTCACATGGCTCCAAAGTTCTGCAGTGAGAAACTTGCCTGTGATCGAGGCGTCATTGGGATTCGACGGTGTAGTACGGTTGTTGGAGCACACTGAAGGGAGTCAAGCGGTGCAGCTCTTGCGTGACGAGGGTGCTGTGATAATGGGTGGCGTGCGTATTCTGCGCAACCTGACGATTCATAACGCTGATCTTGATTTTAGAAATTTGCGAATCGGTGAGAACTGCCATATTGGCCGCCA
>JAUSQH010000183.1 GCA_030652895.1 Alphaproteobacteria bacterium | reverse complement strand
CAGATCACGTAAAAATGCGTGACTTTATCACCGTGCATAAACAGATATTGTCCACGTTTGCAGCTAATTATCCGGCTATTGCGGACAAGTGTGGCGCCGTCATCTTGAGATAAATCGGAAAACAGAGGAAGCGCCCTGAGTGTATCCAGTGCGATGGTCATTTTATTCCCCAAGGTCAAAATATCCCGTATGGAATATACATGATACCTGTATAGAATATACATAGTACCTGTATGGGGTATAATAAGTCAATGCTTGCCCGCCAACCTTGAGGTGCGCCATGTGCTTTTCAGCTGAAGTAAGTTTTACTGCCGCCGCCATCCTCCTGCCGGCGGGCGCGGCGGCGATGCTGCGCACCTATCAGACAGATCGCCGCTACATTCCGATCGCGGCACTCCCTCTGTTGTTCGGCGTGCAGCAAGCGATGGAAGGAGCGGTTTGGACGTCGGCTGGAAATCAATACCTGGTGGAGCAATTTTCGCTCGCTTACATGTTTTTTTCCTGGCTGGCGTGGCCGGTATGGACGCCATTCTCGGTGTATTTCCTGGAGCCTGCACGGCGCAAGCCGCTGTTTGTCATATTCGCAATTTTTGGCGGCATACTCGGCGGGACGCAATATTTTCCGTATTTCGCCCATGACAATTGGCTGGTCACAAATTTTCTGGACAAGGCTATCAGTTACGAAGGCAAAGAACTGTTTGATTACATCATCGGACGCCCGGCAACGTACATGCTCTACATAACCTTCGTCATCGGACCGCTGTTGCTGTCCTCACATTCAAACATCCGAATTTTTGGTTTGCTGGTTTTTACGGTGCTGATTGTCACGTATGTATTCTTCGCATACGCTTATATTTCTGTGTTCTGTTTCGGCGGCGGACTGATGTCACTCTATCTGGTTTGGATGATATTTAGCGGTGGCAGACAGCCATTGGGCGCCGCGAGGCCAATATAGAACGAGGCCGCACTGGTGTAACTTCAAAGGAAAATGGTGATGATGATGAATAACATGATGGTGGGATACGGGGTCAGTCACTGGCTGATGTTCATAATAATGGCTGTCTTGATACTCTATCCGGTTGGCAGAATTCTTGGCCGTATCGGTCTGTCGCCATTCTGGTCAGTTGTGGCGTTCATTCCGTTTTTCAACCTGATTGGACTCTGGGTTCTGGCTTTTACCCCGTGGCCGCGTGGTGGCGCCGGTGACGTTCCCGGCAACATACAGACACACTAAACCCGTTAGATCAGTCTGCTTGGATATAGTGCTGCCGGTTTGCGTTGGTGCAAGACGCCGCCTGTCCCTACGCAAAGGTAGCGATACGCCGCGCCGGTGGGTCGAGGCAGCCTCTTCGAATGTGTTGATTATGAAAATCCGGGCGAGACGCTTCAGACGGCGCTGATTTCGCTTTTGCATCCATACTTGAAATATACCTCATGGGGGTATATTTATAGGAAATTCTGCGAGAAGCCGCCGGATACCCCGTGAAAGATGGTCAGGGCGTTGACTTGGCTCAACTAATGGCGTGTCCAGTAGTGTCAAACTATACCGTTGAATATGTGGCAAAATCCCCGCCTTGGGCATGCGCAGGCCCATATGAGGTAGCAAAAGGAGTATTCCAATGACTGATCATGATCATGCGCATTCTGCGGGCGCCGCTGCCGTCGCCCCAAGCGACATGGCCCCGAGCGACATGGCCAAAGACCCAGTCTGCGGGATGCAAGTGCGAATAGAAGGCGCAAAACATACGGCGCTTCATCACGGGCAGAATTATTATTTCTGCTCGTCACGGTGCCAGGAAAAATTTCAGTCTGATCCGGCGCATTATGCGTCTGGGCCCCCCGCCCCTGCGGAAAATTCTGCCGCCGGCAGTGAGTATACCTGCCCCATGCATCCGGAGGTCCGGCAAACCGGCCCGGGCAATTGCCCGATCTGCGGCATGGCGCTGGAGC
>JAUSQH010000133.1 GCA_030652895.1 Alphaproteobacteria bacterium | reverse complement strand
TCTTTCCTGATGACAGGACTGGTCCTGACAGCAGTGATGCTGGACCGCACGGCGATTTCCATGCGCACGATCATGCTGGCCGCCAGTCTGATTTTGCTGATAGCCCCGCAAAGCCTGAGCAGCGCCAGTTTTCAGATGTCTTTCGCCGCGGTGATTGCCCTGGTGGCGGTGTACGAAAAATTCGGACCGCAATTATCGTACGGACTTGGCGAGGATGGATGGTTCCGGCGCAGCGTGAAATATCTGTTCGCCACCCTGACCACCAGCTTTGTGGCGGGGCTCGCCACCGCGCCGTTTGCAGCGTTCAATTTCAACCGCTTCACTGTGTATGGCCTGCTTGCCAATATGCTGGCGGTGCCGTTGACCGGTGCAGTGATCATGCCCTGTGCGGTGGCCGCATTCATGCTGATGCCGTTTGGACTGGAACAGTGGGCGCTGCTGCCGATGGGCATTGGGGTGCAATGGGTGATCGAGATATCACGTCACGTAGCGGGCCTGCCCGGCGCCGTCGTTGCTGTCGGGCAGGCGCCGGAGGCGGTGCTGCTGCTGATCGTTGGCGGCGGGCTTTGGCTGTGTCTGTGGGAACGGGCCTGGCGCTGGCTGGGTTTCGCGCCGGTCGCTCTTGGGCTTTTCATCTGGGCAATGGGCGCGACGTTGCGCCCCGATATTTTGGTGGAAGGCAATGGCCGTCTGATTGCCGTGCGCAATGTGTCGGGGGATCTGGTAGCGAACAGTTCAACGGCGGCCCGGCATGCCAGTAAGGAATGGGCCAAACAGGAAGGCCTGATGGGACGCCTTGCGACCGTGCGGGATGATCCGCTTGCGGCCTGTGACGCGCTGGGCTGTATGTTCGTGGTGCGCGGCGGTGAAACGGTTGCCTTTGTGCGGGACGCCAATGCGCTGGAAGAAGACTGCGCGCGCGCCAGCATCGTTATCGCCAGCGTTGGCGTAAAGCGCTGCAAGGGGCCGCGCCTGGTAATCGACGCGCGCGATCTCTACTTCGGCGGCAGTCATGCAATCTGGCTTGAGGAGGACGGCTTTCGTGTGGAAACTGTCACGCGAGAGCGTGGTCAGCGCCCCTGGGTGCCGGGCGTGGAGTAGGAGGGAGGGTGGTATGGATACACCAGATTTAAGCGTCATACAGCAACCGGGCGACGCGCAGGTGGCGGAACTCAGAAACCGGCTGCGCGGCTACAATATTTCTATGATTGGTGACTTCGCGATGCCCTCGTTTCTGGTCACGCACCGGTCAGAACAAGATGAACTTCTGGGCGGGGTTTACGCGTTTGTGCGGTATCAATGGCTGGTTATTGACCTGGTCTGGGTGGCTGAGGCGCATCGCGGGCGCGGATTGGGCGGCCTGCTTTTACAAAAAGCCGAAGAAATTGGACTTTCGCAGGGCATTACGCGATTTCGCCTCGACACCGCCAGTTTTCAAAAGGGGTTGGCGCTATACCAGAAACATGGCTACAAAATTTACGCTGAACTGCCCTGCGCAAATATTATTGACGGCAGGGTGGTTGAGTTCACCGATTATTTTTTGAAGAAAGACTTGGAGTAGGGGACGACGAAAATGGACGGAATAACCCAACTAATGGTGTCACCCCGCACTTGTTGCGGGGTCCAGGGCGTCACGGTAGAGACCGAGTTTGGGACTCCTGGACCCCGGAATAAATCCGGGGTGACAGGCTGGGGACTTGGTGCGCGTCAAACGAAACGCAGCGTACGTTAAAACAATTTCCTATTCCTCCAGCAGCCGCCGCGTAATT
>JAUSQH010000168.1 GCA_030652895.1 Alphaproteobacteria bacterium | reverse complement strand
TCGAGAACGAGCTGCGCGATGAAGGGCCGGAGACCGTCTTCGCCAACATCACCGCATTCAATAAATGGGTGAACGACGACTGGGGCTGGAATCATCAGGACACGATCTTCAGTTCCGCCATGCTGTCGCTGGCGGATATTGATATGGCGGTCGACGAGTTGGAGCGGGTACTCAAAGGCGGCGCGCGCATCGTGCATCTGATGCCGGCACCTATATATGGGCGTTCGCCCGCCGATCCGCATTTTGATCCGTTCTGGGCGCGCTGCGAGGAAGCCGGTGTTCCGGTTGCCTTCCACGTGGGAAATGGCGGCATGGAACAGCTATATTCCGTGCATTGGGGCGAAAATCCGCGCCCGCAGCATCACCGGGTGACAGCGTTTCAGCGCGTGACCACTTTCATGGACCGGCCCGTCGCCGACACCATGGCCGCGCTGATCATGCACAATCTGTTTGGCCGCTTCCGCAAGCTGCAGGTCGTGTCGATCGAGAACGGCTCGGCCTGGGTTGCGCCGCTGCTGAAAAAAATGGAAGGCACCGTACGCTTTTGCATGCCGCATGATTTCACCTTTGGCCCGATTCACGACAAACCAGCGCAGATTTTCAAGGAACATGTCAGCGTTGCGCCATTTCCCGAAGACGATCTGAAGGAATTGATTTCAGCCATCGGCCCAAGCCGGGTGCTATGCGGTTCCGACTGGCCACACCCGGAAGGCATCGCCAATCCGATTGAATTCGCAGAAGGCCTGGACGGCCTGAACCCCGTACAACTGCGCCAGGTGATGCGGGGTAATTCTGCTAAACTACTGGGCCTAAACGACTAGGTTTTCGCCTGATTCGGAAATTATAATAATAACAGTAAGGAAAGCCCGGATGAGCTATGACGCGCCGTACAAGGGGATTAAGGTCGTTGATCTCAGTCAGGCTATAGCAGGGCCGTATGCGGCGGGCATACTGGCGCGCCACGGCGCGGATGTGATCAAGGTGGAGCCAGGGCGTGGCGATTGGGCGCGCGGTATCGGCAAATCATATGGCGGACATACACTGATCAGTGCGCTCGTCAATCTCGGCAAGCGCAGCATCTGTGTTGAGCTTAAAACCGATGGCGGGCGCGAAGTGCTGCGCCGGCTTTTGTCAGATGCGGATATTTTTATTGAAAGTTTTCGGCCCGGCGTCACTAAACGGCTGGGCTTTGGATATGAAGATGTGCGCGCCATCAACCCGCGCATTATCTATTTATCGGTTTCCGGCTTCGGCCAGAGCGGGCCGTTTTCCGAACGTCCGGGTACGGATGGCGTCCTGCAGGCGTTCTCCGGATTTGTCGCCGACAACAAGGGGCCAGACGGAACCCCGCACCGCTCCAACGTCCTGCTGATGGACATGTCGGCAGCACTCTACAATGTGCAGGCGTTGCAGGCAGCCCTTTGGGCGCGCCAGGGTGAGAAAGAGGGCCGCTATCTGGATAACAGCCTGCTGGAAACCGCCGCCGCCCTGCAAAACCTGAATATTGCGGCCAAGGCTCTGGACACAGGAGGACCGGCGCAGCCGCTGGCCTATCCCTACGCCATTTTCCCGACCAAAGACGGCAACGTATCTTTTGGCGTGGTGTTTGAACGCGAATATAGACCCTTGATGGAAATTCTGAAATTGCCCGAGCTCGCCAATGACGCGCGGCTTCAGTCAACCCAGGACCGTTTTGATAACCGCAAGCTGATCGATGCGCCCATACGCGCGGCAATTGCAAAATTAACCACCGATGAATTGTGCAATGAGCTGACCAAGCTGCGCATGCTGCATGAGCGCATCAATAACTATGGTGATTTCATGCATCATGAGCAAACCAAACAGATGAACGCTTTTTTATGGCATGATTATCCGGATATTGGCCGCATCCCTCTGGCCAACATTCCCGGCACGCCGCGGCTGGGGAACCATGCGGCGATGTTAAACTCACCCCTGCCGGGTGAACATACGGCGGAAATCCTGGCCCAGCATGGGTACAGCAGGCACGAAATCAGCGCGCTGGAGACAGCAGGCGCGATCAATGCGAAGCTTGCCGCAGCATGACCCAGACCCAATCTACAAAAATCAGCGTGCGCAATGTCGTCAAACGGTTTGGCGATACTACGGTGCTGGATGGGCTATCCCTCGACATTCCCGCAGGGGGTCACCTGGCACTGATCGGAAACGCCGCGTCTGGCAAAACCGTTTTGCTCAAATGCATTGTCGGCCTGTATCCCGTTGATGGCGGCAGTATAGAAGTGGACGGCGCCGATATCTCAAGCCTGGACGCCAGTGCGCACGAACAATTGCTGGACCGGTTTGGCGTAGTGTTTCAACGCTCGGCGCTGTTCGACAGTTTGCCGGTATGGCAAAATATTGCGTTCAAGCGCGTGACCATTGGCAAGGCGCGGCGCAAGGACGCCCGCGAGGCGGCAATTCTCAAGCTGCGCCAGGTCGGGATGAAACCGGAAACCGCGGATCTGTTTCCGGCCAGCCTTTCCGGCGGCATGCAAAAACGCGTGGCGCTGGCACGCGCAATTATGGAACAGCCGGATATTCTGCTGCTCGATGATCCGACGGCGGGGCTGGATCCGATTTTAACGCGGGTCATCAATGAGCTGATCGCGGGGCTGGCAGAGGAAACCGGCGCGACGGTGCTGTCGGTCACCAGCGATATGGAGGCCATGCGGCGCGATTATCCCGCAGTCGCGATGCTGCACGACGGGCGCATAATATGGCAAGGCGCAACTGATGATATTGATCAGGCGAATAATGCGTATCTCGATCAGCTGGTAAACGGACGCCCGGATGGGCCAATTAAAATGCGGCTGCGCAGACGCGCCGCCTGATTGCGAACATAGAGGTTACATGGAAAAAATGTATTACGAGGTGCATGAGGGCAACGGGCCATACCTGCTGCTGATACATGGCATGTTATCCAGCCGGGCGCAGTGGACGCGCAATCTGGCGGCTCTGTCAAAGGCGACCCGCCCTGTGGTTTTGGAATTGTGGGGGCATGGGCGCTCGCCCAGCCCGGCCGATCCGGCCCTGTACGCCCCCCAAGCGATGGCGGAACAGCTCGATCAGGTGCGCCGCGAACTGGGCGCTAAGCAATGGTTTGTGTGCGGACAATCGTTTGGCGCGACGGCGACATTGCGCTATTCCCTGCTTTATCCCGAGCGGGTACGCGGCCAGGTTTTCACCAATTCCAGTTCTGCACTGGCCACCAGGGACAAGGTGAAAGATCTTTACGCCGATGTGCATAAACTGGCTGCAAACCTGGAAAAACACGGCCAGGAAGGCCTGAAGCGCATGCGCATCCACCCCATTCACGCCAAGCGCCTGCCCCCCGGCGCGCAGGACGAATTAATGGCGGATGCGCATCTGCTGAACCCGGCCGGCATTTCAAACCTGTTCCAGATCACCTCGCCCGTCGCGTCCGTCGCAGAAGTCGTGCAAGGCACGAAAGTACCCACGCTGCTGGTCGCAGGCGAACAGGAAGCACGTTTCGCCCCGCACCGCAAATATGCCGAGGAAAACATTCCCGGAGTAAAAGTAGTCGGCGTCGACGGCGGCCACGCCTGCAACATCGAAGCCCCGGAGGCCTTCAACGCCGCCGTGCTGGAATTTGTGCGCCAGCATAGCTGAGTACGCGTACACACATAAGCCGCAGCGAACAGGACACCACCCACGGCCCCCTGAACGCACAGGTTTTAGGCGCCGCCAGAAAACAGGCCGTTGATCTGCTAATTTTTGATGCTGTCGATCTGCATTTCTGCAACCGAGGCCCGCACCGGCGGGATCTGATCGTCGGGCGGCACCTGCATCCATTTTTTGCGCTTTAGCGCGGCTGCGATATAGGGGGCCAGTTCGGCGTCCTTTTTCGCCAGACGTTCGGCCGCGTCTTTCTTGAATTCCGGCATCACCTCCCTGGCGAACAACTCCAGAGATTCGCAGATGTGCGCGTGTTTGTTGCGCCCGGCCTGCTGCATGAAGATCACCTGATCAATGCCTACCGCCTGGAATGTGCGCAGATGTTTTTTCATATCGTCAGGCGTGCCGATGCCGCTTTTGCGGAAGCTCGGTTCCTTGGCCTCGGCGACGATGCGTTCCGTGCGGTCGCCGCGCTGCGCCAGATATTCGCCCCACAGATTGGTGCGGCCCGGAATTGTGTCATGGGCAACCAGCGCATTCATGGCATAGGAGAAAAACTCGAAGCCCTCATGCCCGCGCCGTATGGCCTCGCCCCTATCATGATGCAGCGAGAAATTCGACACCAGCGCGATATTGGCGTTGACCCGGTGACCGATGGGCACGCATTCCTCGGATTTGATAATATCGTAATAGATATCGGACCAGGCTTTTGCTTCTTCGGGATCGATGAACGAAAACGCCAGTGCGCCAAGGCCATTGCGCGCCGCCACCTTGATGGTGTCGCGATTGGTGCAGGCTATCCACATCGGCGGATGCGGCTGCTGCATCGGCTTGGGCACCACGTTGCGGCACGGCATGGAAAAATATTCGCCCTCAAAGCCCGGATAGGGGTCGAGCACCAGCATATTGGCGATCTGCTCCGCCGCCTCGAGACACATGCGGCGCTTTTCCTTGGCGCGAATTCCAAAACCGCCAAGCTCCAGACGGGTGGCGCTTTCGCCGATACCAAACTCGACGCGGCCGTTGGACAGCAAATCCATCGTCGCAATCACTTCGGCGGTGCGCGCGGGATGATTATATTTCGGGATCACCTGACGGATGCCCTGACCGATGCGAATATTCTTGGTCCGCGCGGCGGCAAAGGACAGGAAAATTTCCGGCGCGGAGGCATGCGAATATTCTTCCAGAAAGTGATGCTCCACCTCCCAGGCATGATCGAAACCGAGCTTGTCCGCCAGGATCACCTGCTCCAGCGCTTCGTGAAACAGTTTGTGCTCGTCCCCCTGGTTCCAGGGTTTTGGCAATTGCAGCTCGTAAAAGACACCGAATTTCATGAACGATACTCCCCTGTTTTCTGGTTTTTATCGCTTCAGAGTGAGCCTGTGACCCGGGCCTTGTCAAATATCTTAATGCAAACTTATCTTTACAGCGCCTTGCGAAATGTCAGGTTGATACGCGCCGCCCCCGGTTTTAACGGTGATACGCCGTGAAAGAACAACCGCGCGGGCCCGCCCCACACCACCACATCCCCGTGGGTCAATCTGATGCGGTGTGACTTATCCTTGCGCGACACCCCGCCAAACAGAAATGTTGCCGGTCCGCCAAGCGAGACGGAAACAATAGGCGCGGTAAAGTCACGTTCGTCCTTGTCCTGATGCAGGGCCATGCGCGCACCGGGCTGATAGTCATTGATCAGGCATACATCGGGGCAAAACTTCCCGTATCCCGCCTGCGCTGCGGCACTGGCGGCAATTTCCGTAAAACATTCCGGCATCGGCGGCCACCGCATCCCGGTTTCGGGATCGGTGGCCTCATACCTATATCCGCTGCGATCACTGACCCAGCCGGCCTTGCCGCAATTGGTCATCGCTACCGACATTTTGTGCCCTCCCGGCACAGTCATATGCCGGAATGGCGCCTGTGCGGTGATAGCGTGGACCGCTGCTTCAAGCGCATCGCTGCATGGCACGGCAAAACCGCGCAGCACGACGGCGCCCTCAGCGATCTGAAAATTCATTTGGCGTCATGAAAAATTATTCCCAGCGCATGACGATTGCCAGAGCGGATCTCACTGACCCCGTGACGCATGGTGACCCGTGTGAATCCCCGCACACTGCGCACTGGCCGCTGCCGGACAGCGAACACGACCGCATCACCACGTTCCAGCGGCACCACATAAGGGCGCGATTGCATTCTTGGCTGCTGCTCGGTGAGCACAAACTCGCCACCGGTAAAATCAGTTTCGGGCTGGGAAAGCAGCACCGTGAGTTGCAACGGAAACACAAGCTCTCCATACAGATCCTGATGCAGCCGATTATAGTCTCCCGGCCCATAGGCCAGTAAAAGCGGCGTTGGCCGTGTCTGACCCGCGTCATGGCATTGCTGCAGATATTCCGCATGCGACGCCGGATAGCGTTCATCGAGGCCCATTGCCATGTTCCAATCATTGGCTATTTCAGACAAATGCGGATACAGCGAGGTGCGTAAACCGGCGATAATTTCCGGCAATGGATAGGAAAAATATTTGTATTCACCCCGGCCAAATCCATGACGCGCCATATGCACGTGGCTGCGAAATCTTTTCTCGTCGGCAAACTGCTTTGCCAGCGGCTGGCAGTCAGTGACAGCCAATAAACCCTTGATCACAGCCCAGCCCCGGGCGTCGAGATTGTGGCGTATCCGGGACCAGTCAAGAGAGCTCACCCGTCCGCTTCCCGTTGCAGCAAGGCGCGCTTGCGTTCGATGCCCCAGCGATAGCCGGACAG
The DNA here is from genome assembly GCA_030652895.1 of Alphaproteobacteria bacterium. Lineage (GTDB taxonomy): Bacteria > Pseudomonadota > Alphaproteobacteria > UBA11222 > UBA11222 > UBA11222. The sequence goes on along the minus strand of JAUSQH010000168.1, from coordinate 6,182 downwards.
ATCACCACTCTTGCGCACCACCCGATGGCATGGAATTGCAACGGCGATGCGGTTGGCTGCGCAGGCGCCTGCAACCGCCCGGGCGCCCTTTTGCAAACCAAGGCGTTCGGCCACTTCCTCGTAACTGACCGTTGAACCGGCAGGTAATTCGCGAAGCGCCTGCCATACCCGCTGTTGAAATGCGGTGCCGCGAATATCCAGCGGCAGATCAAGACCAAGCGAAGGCGTTTCGATAAGCCCGAGCACTTTGGCAATGAGCTGTTCAAATTCATCGTCTGCGCCAATCAGATGCGCTTGCGCGAAGCGATCCTGCAACTCGTGCAGCAGCGCTTCAGGATCATCGCCAAGCAGAATCGCACACACCCCTTTGTCGCTCGTGGCAACCAGAAACGACCCCAGGGAACATTCCCCAACCGCAAAGCGGATGGTCACATTGCTGCCGCCCGCGCGAAAATCGGTTGGGGTCATACCCAGCATACTGGATGAATTTGAGTAGAAGCGGCCATTGGAATTATAGCCCGCGCCATAAATTGCCCCGGTCACAGAGCCTGCATGCGTGAGCTGATCGCGCACCTTGTTAAGTCTGTGCGCATTTGCATAGGCTTTCGGTGTGACCCCGACGAGCGCTTTGAATAAGCGATGAAAATGATAGCGGCTTAAACCGACCCACCCGGCCAATTCACCAAGATTTGGAATTTCGTCTGCGGTTTCAATCAACCGGCACACGGCGACCATTTTGGCCCGATGCTGCTCCAGCATCGATTTCTGATCGGGCATACAGCGCTTGCAGGGGCGAAAGCCTGCGCGTTCGGCATCCGCGCCGCTTGCATGATAGGCGACATTTTCGCGCCGCGCCAACCGTGCCGCACAAGATGGACGGCAGTACACGCCGGTGGTGCGCACTGAATAATAAAATTGGCCATCCGCGCTACCATCCCGCGCAACCACCATGCGCCAGCGCGCTTCGTCATCTTTAATCGAAAGTTTCATTACGGCGATCCTTTCCCGAGGAGCAGTCAGATCACCAATATTAGCTGAGAGGAGGCCATAATCACTCCGGCTCTTGCTTTCGAATTAAATTTTTCCGCCCGCCAGCAAGCGCCGGGCAACCACCCAGCGGTGCACTTCGGACGGCCCTTCAAAAATGCGGAACGCACGCACCTTTTTGTACATATATTGCAGCGGAAATTCGGTCGCCAGTCCCATTGCCCCATGGGCCTGCAACGAATGATCTATGACTTCGGCCATCATCTCGGTTCCGAAGACTTTGATCATTGACGCCTCGATCCGCACATCTTCGCCGCGCTCCACTTTCCATGCGGCCTGCTGCACCATCAGGCGGGTTGCGTGGATTTTAGTGGCGGCGTCGGCGATCCACCATTGAATGGCCTGCCGGTCCGCCAGCTTTTCACCAAACGTCACCCGTGTATTGGCGTAATCAATCAGCATATCCAGCGCGCGGCGCGCAATTCCCACGGACCACGCCCCCATTTCCAGACGCCGTGTGGTGAGCCTCAATTGCATTGGTCCAAAGCCATCGCCAATTTTTCCGAGCACCTGGCTTTCGTCAACTTCACACTCTTCGAACAGCACTTCGGCAGTGCGTTGGCCACCCATGATCGGAATATCACGCACAACCCGCATACCCGGATTATCCTGATCCACCAGAAACGCGGTGATGCCGCCGCGCGTGCGTTTTTCCTGATCGGTCACCGCCATAACAATGGTGAAGGCGGATTCGCGCATCCGGCTGATCCAGATTTTCTGGCCGTTGATCACCCATTTATTGCCTCGTTTATCTGCGCGGGTCTTCATGCCGGAAGGATCGGCGCCCGCGCCCGGTTCGGAAATGGCGATGGCCGAAATCGTCTCGCCGCGCGCATAAGGCTCCAGATAGCGCTTGCGCTGATCCTCGTTCACTGTCGCGATCAGCATATGCAGGTTGGGCGAATCCGGTGGAAAGGTGAACGGCGTGATGGTGTAGGCCAGTTCCTCGCTGACGCACATTTTGGCGACCGCGCCAATATCCGCACCACCGAGCGACTCCGGAACATCCAGGCCCCACAGGCCAAGTTCCTTGCACTTATTATGCAGCGGCGCGGCCTCTTGCGGCGTGAGCGCCGCCAGTTCGCCGCTCGCCTCACGCTCCAGAATACGCTTCTCCAGCGGCATCAGTTCATTGGCGACGAATTTCGCCACCAGATCGCGCAGCATCCGGTTTTCTTCCGGCAGTTCGAAATCCATCCCCGCATTCCTTCTTATTGTATTTCCGATAAGGCTATTCCCTACCCGGCCCGCAGACAAGAAAAAGGGCCGGCAGTTGCCCGCCAGCCCTCCATTTCCCGCCATGCGAATATGTTTACGCAACCGTAAACATCGGCATCGCATTGCCTTCGCCGGTGTCATAGAACACGACCTTGACCTTCTGGCCTATGGCCAGTTTAGCGAAATCGCATTCAACGATATTGGTCAGGATGGTCGGCCCCTCCGCCAGTGTCACATAGGCAATGGTATAAGGCTCCTTGCCCGAGTTGACGCTGTAGCTATAAATAACGCCATTGCCGGTGCATTCCGCCAGCCGCGTCTTGTCGCTAAAACAGAATGGGCACAACGGGCGCGGGTAATAGTAATGTTCGCCGCACTCGTCGCATTTGCCGACGTTCAATTTTCCTTTCGCCGTGGCTTCCCAAAATGCTTTTGTTTCGTGATTGACTTTGGGTGCGCGGACTTTCGCTTTTGTTTCACTCATGAGTCTTGATTCCCCAGAATAACGGTTGCACTTCCCATCCGCGACCCAAGCAGGCCGCCGGTGCCATGCGCCAACGCGATATCGCAATTGGGCACCTGCACTTTTGGGTGCGCTTCGCCACGGACCTGGCGGACAGCTTCCAGCACTTTGGTCATGCCGCCACGATTGCCCGGATGGTTGCTGCACAGGCCGCCACCATCGGTGTTGAATGGCAGCTTGCCCACGCCGGAAATCAGATTGCCGTCAGACACAAACTTGCCGCCCTTGCCTTTCTCGCAGAAACCCAGGTCTTCCAGGGTTTCCAGTACGGTGATGGTGAAGCTGTCATAGATCGAGGCGTATTTGATGTCCTTCTGGTTGACGCCGGCTTCCTCGAAAGCCTTGGGGCCGGACCAGCGCGCACCGGAATAGGTCAAATCCACCTTGCCGCCCATCAGATGCTTTGGCGCTTCGCCTGCACCCAGTATCTTCACCGCCGGACGTTTCAGCTTTTTCATGATTTCCGGAGCAACAACGATGACCGCGCCGCCGCCATCGGTGATGACGCAGCAGTCGTAGCGATGCAACGGCGACGCGATCAACGGTGAATTGACCACGTCTTCCACAGTCACTACTTCGCGGCGCAGCGCATGTTCGTTGTGCTGCGCATGATGCGAGGCGGCAACCTTGATCCAGGCCAGCTGCTCGCTGGTGGTGCCATATTCATACATGTGACGCTGGGCGCACATCGCGTACATGTTGACAATCGTTGGACGAAAAGACGCCTCAAAACCTGCGGCCGATGGTGTTTCCCCACCCCCACGGAACCGTGCGCCTTCCTGTGCGTCCGCCGCCGGACGTCCCGCCAGAGTAATCAACGCCACCTTGCAATGGCCGGTCGCAATCGCCTGAGCTGCATGATTGACGTGCAGCACATAGGATGAACCACCGGTCTCCGTGCTGTCGATCTGGCGCACATTATTGAGCCCCATATATTCGATCATATCGATGCCGCCCATGCCCGGCGCATCGCCCGCACAATAATAGGCATCGATATCGTCTTTGCTAAGGCCGGCATCGGCCAACGCGCCCTTTGCAAGTTCCGCATGCAGTTGCGGCAGCGTCTTACCTAGCGCTAGACGCGTGGGATGTTCGTAAATCCCCGCAATATAGGCTTTTCCCTTGATGCTCATCCAAGGTTCCCCTCTTGTTGTGGTCGTTACATATGTCTGTATCCACTATATGGCTTAAATCCACAGCAAAAGTCCATCCGCCATCGCTCCCCGAGCCCACCTATAGCGGGTAAAGTAAGTTGTGGCTGTCAGATCATAAAATGAATTTTCTGCACTTAACACACGCTATGGTTTTACCAATTAGTAACTTTACCCAAATATGGTGATCGCACTCAACCATACGACCTGGCGCCGTAAAAGGCACAGGAACTGGTTGGAGGGGGAATCGAGAGCCGTTAACGAATTCCGTTATGTGCAGACCAACATACGCCGGGGCGAAACACATGGATAATCAGGACGCAACGAAGAAAATTCAGGAAGCTTCAGGAAAAGTTATAGGGATGGCTAAATCACTGAACAATAAAATTCCTGCAAAGGAAATGCTCCAAAGAGCGCGGACCACCGGTGATATCTTTCTCACCAAATGTGCGCAGCTTTTATCCAACAGCTCCTCTCTATCGAGACTCAGCATTCAGGCAAAACTGTTTGCTACCTATGTGCTGGTGGGTGTTTTGACATTGGTCGCCTGCCTGGTGTCGTTTAATTCGTTTCGGTTGATCGAGGCAACCTTTACGAATGTTGCCGAGCACGACATAGGCGGCATGACCGGCGCCTTTGACGTCGCCATGACTGTCAATCAAATTGCGATAAATCTGCGCGCGTTAGCATCGTCAAAAGATGAGGCGACGCTCAAGACGCGGCGGGAAACTGTGACCCAGGAGGTCGAAAAACTCACGGAAAATCTAAAATTATTATCCGGCGTCATGAAAAAGGAAGAGCTTGATAAAGCCACGGCCGTCATCGCCAAAATATCAGGCCACATCAAGAAACTTGATGATCTGGTTTCCGAGAATTTCACCGCTCAGGGGGCGTTAAACCAGAGCCTGAAAAATTCCCAGGCCATACATGCCGAATTAATAGAGACTATCCAGTATTTTTCCGATGAGGCGAATGATTCCGTATTCATGGTTATGGAGGACATGTTTGCCAGTACAACCGCTGCCGGAAAACTAAAAGATGATGCGCAGCAAACAGACGCTGACGGGACAGGCTACGTACAAAATGGGACCGACTCGTCCGCAGTCCAATTACAGAATCAAATCAACGCGCTTCAGGGGGTATCGGACATTACCGCTAACGCCAATCTGGCCGCTGGCCTACTGGCGGAAGGCGCGGCGCTAAAAGATGCGGACGCCGTCAAGAACGTTATGGAGCGATTCATGACCGCCATTGTCACGGTAAATGCCGGGTTTAATGCCCTTAACGAAACGGCCGTTAAACAAACGCCGGAATGGAACGAGAAGCTGGCAGTCCTGAAAAACATAGTCAGAAAAATGTCGGACGCGGGTGATGCGGAGAACGATCTGTTTGATCAAAGTCTGAAAGCAATGGATGTCACCAATCGTACGCTGGACGCCTTGAGCGAGGTTCAGTCTGACGCAGCGATATTAACCCGCGTCGCGGATAACCAGCTCGCAGACCGCCGTTCCGACGTGAATTCGGGCGTAATGGACGTAACAGACCGGATTGCCACCAGCGAGCTTACCCTGCTTGTCCTGTCGGTGTTAACGATAGCCGCCGTTGCGTTTATCGCCTTCTACTATGTCGGGCATAGCGTCACGCGTCCGCTGCGCGCCATGGGCAGTTCCATGCGCACATTGGCGGGCGGGGATCTAACCGTTGAAATTCCTTTTCGCGAACGCCACGATGAAATTGGCGAGATGTCATCGGCCGTACAGATATTCAAGGAAAACGCCATCGAAATCGAGCGCGCAAAAGAAGAACGCGATGAAGCTCGCCGCGTCGCCACAGAAGAAAAACGTCAGGCAATGGAAGCGCTCGCCTCCAGCTTTGAAGACACAGTTGGCCATATTGTAGAGGCGGTCTCCGCTAGCGCCCTGGGCATGAAGCAAACCGCAGAACAGATGTCCAGCATCGCAGCTCAAGCCCGTGACCGTAGCGACCTGGTCAGCTCGGCGGCCTCAAGCGCCAGCTCCAACGTTGAAACTGTGGCGGCTGCATCTGAAGAGCTCAGCTATTCCATCAGTGAGATCGAAAAGCAAATGACAGCGTCAAATGCCGTCGCCCGCACTGCCGTTGCGCACGCTGAGGCAACAAACAAAACCATGCAAGTGCTTTCCGAAACGGCAGGTAAAATCGGTCAGGTGGTCGAACTAATCAATCATATTGCCAAGCAGACCAATCTGCTGGCGCTCAACGCC
>JAUSQH010000166.1 GCA_030652895.1 Alphaproteobacteria bacterium | reverse complement strand
CCCGCCCAGCAGCGCGCCCATCGTAATCGCCATGATGGTGATCAAAACGGTGATGTCGATGCCGATCTGATCGACGCCGATCACGATCATCGTAACGATTGTGAACACTTGGGCACCGCGCGCCAACAATGTCTGTTGACGCAACGGCATGCTCTGCGCCGCCGTCCCGACGATATCTTTAACGATATTGCCAAAAACCACACCCGCCAGAATGATGAGCGCCCCCGACAGGAGGTTGGGCAAATGTTCGATGACCCGGTCAAGCCAACCGGCAAACATGGTCAATCCCAGCAGATCGGTTGCAGCCGTCAGGAAGAACAGCATCACAAGCCAGAAAACCACGTTGCCGGCGATCACAACCACGGAATCATTTGCCCGTCTGGACGAAACCAGCTTGCCGATTACGGGAATGTCCGACAGACGATCAAAACTTTTCGCGATCCGTACCGTCAGCGCCCTGGCAATTCTTGCGATCAACCACCCCAGAATGAGTGTGGCGAAAGCGCCAAACAACAGCGGAAGATATTCCAGAAAGCTCTGAAGCATATGGGATAACGCCGCTAGAATTGGCGTGCTCCAGTCAAAAACCTTTTCCATCTTTTCCCCCGTATGTCTGGAGTGTTATCCACCCAGAACTTGATTCACGCCGCCGCCGCGGGGCTATCTATGTGATAGAACCCCGTCGCCGCGTAAGCCGTTGAACCGCGTACAGATTAGTCCAGCCCGAACAGCTTTTTCGCGTTGCCGCCCAGCACCGCATGTTTGCGGGCCCCGGAAAGTCCGGCCACGCTGTGGCGCACCTGGGAAACAGCGGCCAGATCGCTGTCGATATGGGGATAGTCCGATCCCCACAGAATGCGGTCCTCGCCCACCAGATCCAGCATCGCGCCGATCGTGCGTTCCTCCGGTTCGGCGACAAACCAAAGATTACGGCGGAAATAATCACTCGGCAGATCAAGCTTTAGCGGCGCCTGCCATTTGAAGCGCTTATATTTTTCGTCCAGCCGGTCCATGGCGTAGGCGGCCCAGCCCGCCCCCGCTTCGACACTGGCGACCTTCAGACGCGGGAATTTGTCGAACAGGCCATCCACCACCATGGCGACAATGGCGGGCATAAGCTGTGACGTGCCGCCCATCGCAAAGGAGAATGTCAGGTTCAGTTTACCGGGGCTGTACCAGTCGCCGGCAAACCCGGTCACGATACGCCGTGTACGCACGATCACGTGAGGCAGCAGGGGTACGCCGGCTTCCTCGATGCGCGCCCAGAGCGGATCGAAATGCGGATCGGCGAAACCCTTGCCGTCCAGCCGTTCGGGCGGCAGAAAGACGCCACGAAACCCCTTGTCCAGGCAACGCTCAAACTCCTTGATGGCATTGGGAATGTCGCGCAGGTTCAGGTGCGATGCGACGATGATGCGGTTGCGGTCCGCCGCCTGAAAATCATACACCCAGTCATTATAGGCGCGGCAATAGGCGTTCGCCAGCGGGGCGTCGTCCTTGTCCCACAGAATGCCGACGGTGGGCAGCACCAGGCCTGCGCTCAATCCCCATTCATCATACAGTTTGATGCGTTCCGGCCCGGACATGCTCGCAGGCGGTGCGCCATCCATATAGGTCAGCGTGCCGTGCGGATCGAAAAGCTTTGATGTGTCCATGTCCACGCCGCCAATCGCGGCCAGCCGGTTGGGCATGATTACCTCGCCGTCGCACCATAACTGGTCAACGCCGCGTTCATTGGGCGTAATGCGAATGGCACGATGCTTGAATTTTGAATCAAGATAATTATCCCACATATCGGGCGGTTCCAGCACATGGCTGTCCGCGTCGAATAGATACTCATCCTGTTTTTGCGCCAGTGACATGACGGCCTCCCTTTCGGTTTGAGAATATTCTAGAACATATCCTCACTATTTTTTCACAAAATCATCCGGCCGGAACTTTTTTGCCGCCGCTTCGTCAAAATATCGCATTGCGCCGTCCGCCCACACCCCGATCTTGCCGATCGTCGGAAAGGTGGAAAAATCGACCTGGGTACGCTCGCCCCCCATAAGATAGACAAGCTCCGTCGTGCCGGTATTGTACAGCTGATGCACGGCGCCATCGGTTGGAAAACCCACATAGTCGCCGGGTCCAACGGGCGCGCGGGCGCCATTGATTTCAATCTCGCCGCCGCCTTCCAGAATGTAGATATATTCTTCCTGTACGGTGTGCGCATGCGGAACAAAGCTCTCTTTGCCCGGCGCAATCCGGCCCAGGGTCAGCTGCGCGCGCTGCATCCCCACCCGGTCGGACAGGGGCGTCATCTTCAGATCGGAATTGGGGTTGAACGGGTGCGCGAACCGAAAACCGTCACTGTCAGAAAGCATGCGTGTGCGCACAATATAGCGCTCAATCGGTTTATTGTTCTCCGCCATGGCAGTACCTCCCTTGCGTTCAGATCCATGCTATCATCTGTGCGACGTCATTTCCATGACTGGACACCCACGCACCCGGCCCGTAACGTCTGATCAAAGTAATTGCGCGGATTTCCGGCGCCTGTAATTTAGCGGTCTACTGGATAAGGAGAATCGTTTTGTTATCATTGTTCGCGCGCGCCGGAGAAATGCAAGGCATTCCAGTCTGGCCGGTGACCAAAGCCGGGCTTGAAAACTGGCTGGCGGAGCAACCGGCAAACGTAGCCGCCTGGGCGCAGGCCAACCAGTTCAAGGCGCAGGCAGGACGCATACTGAAAATTCCCGCAGTTGATGGAGGACTTGCAGCCGTCGCCTTTGGTCTGGGGGATGGTGACGATGCGCTGATCTGGCGCGCACTGCCGGATGGTCTGAACCCCGGCACGTATCAGATTGAAGGGGCCCTTCCCGCGGGGGCCGGTCAGCATGCAGCACTTGGCTGGGCGCTTGGTTCTTACCGGTTTGAGCGCTACAAGAAGGAACCGAATACCAGTGAACGGCCCTGTCTGGTGCTGCCTGAGGGGGTGGATGGTGTTGAAGTAAGCCGCGTAGCGCGCGGTGTATTCTTCGCGCGCGATCTGATCAATACCCCCGCCAACGATATGGGGCCGCAGGAATTAACCGACGCGGCGCAAAAGATGGCAGCCGCGCAAGGCGCGACGCTGAAGGTTTTGACCGGCCAGGAATTGCTGACCCACAATTACCCGATGATCCATGCGGTCGGCAGATCCAGCACCCGGCC
>JAUSQH010000158.1 GCA_030652895.1 Alphaproteobacteria bacterium | reverse complement strand
AAGTGTCGATGGTCAAGGCGTTGTGTGGCGAACTGGTCAACGAAGTCTTATACGACTGCCAGCAGTTTCACGGCGGCTTTGGTTATATGCGTGAAACCGCCATCGAGCGCATGGTGCGTGACGCCCGGGTCGAGGCCATCGGCGGTGGCGCCACGGAAGTCATGCTCGAAGAAGTCGCCAAGCGCCTGTAGCGCCTTGGCACAGCAAATGCAAGGAGCAAGAATGGCGGTTCCGTCGATCGAGGATGACCAGCTGGTCGAGAAATGGCAGCAACTGACCGTCATCTCGCCGTACAGCCGGGAATTGGGGTTGACGCTGCACAGCGTGCGACCCGATTGGTGCGTCATCAAGGTGCCCTATGACGAACGGCTGATCGGCAATCCGCAGACCGGTGTGCTTCATGGTGGCGTGATCACAGCCCTGCTTGACAGTTGTTATGGGCTGGCGATTTTTGTCCGCATGAACCAGTTGCGCGGCATGGCTACGCTCGATCTGCGTATCGACTATCTCAAGCCGGCGACGCCTGGCCGCGACGTGCTGGGTGGCGCAATTTGTTACAAGCTGACCCATGAGTTCGCGTTCGTGCGCGCCAGTGCCTATCACGACTCACCCGATGACCAGATTGCGAATTCGGTCGCTATTTTCATGTTTACGGGCGGGCCGATCTTGTCCCTCGACGAGGCTTTCAAATCATGAAGCTGACCGATGTAATGACCAGCGCGCGGGCCAGCGGTGACTGGACGGCACTGGTGAATCTGGTTCCCTATGCGCGTTTTCTGGGCATGGGCATTGACGTCAATGGCGATCAATTTCGCACCTCATTGCCGTTCGACAGGAAGTTGATCGGAAATCCGGTACTCCCGGCCCTGCACGGAGGAGCCATCGGCGGTTTTCTGGAATGCACCGGCATGTTCTATCTGCTCTGGCACATGGACAGCAGCGACCAGCCAAAAACCATCAATTTCAACTTTGATTTCCTGCGTTCTGGCAAACCCGAAGACGTTCATGCCGACGTCTTCATGGTCAAGCTGGGTCAGCGCGTTGCGCACGTGCGGGTCGAGGCCTGGCAATCAAGCCCTGATAAACCCATCGCCATTGGCCATGGCAATTTTCTACTGAAGCCGGCAGCCGAATCTGGAGCATCAGCATGAGCAGCAATACGTACCGTTCGATCTATCGTGCTGGTCTTTTCGCCGGCCAGTCAGTTGTTGTCACCGGTGGTGGCAGTGG
>JAUSQH010000157.1 GCA_030652895.1 Alphaproteobacteria bacterium | reverse complement strand
ACCGGTTGGCGCGGCCTGTGGGTGCTCAGCGCCGTCGCCCTGGCCGGCGCGGCGCTGGTGTTATGGCTGCAGCGCGCGCACTTCGCCAGCCTGCGGCCGCTGGCGCCCGCGGCGGCCGGCACCAGCTTTCTGGCGCCGGTGCGCCTGGCGCTGGGCCAGCCCCTGCCGTGGCTGCTGGCGCTGGGTTTCGGCGTCTGGGCGGTGCAGCATTTCGCCCTCATCGTCTGGATGCCGACCTATCTGCAAGAGCAACGCGGCCTGGGTGACGGCGCCGTTGCCGTGCTCACCAGCGTGATGCTGGTGGCCTGCGTGCCCGGCAACCTGATCGGCGGCTGGCTGGTGCAGCGCGAGCTGCCGCGCGGCCTGTTGCTGGCAGGCGCCCAGCTGCTGACCGGCCTGGGCGCACTCGGCTATTCGAGCGACGGCCTGCCCGACAGCCTGCGCTACGCGCTGTGCGTCGGCGTCAGCTTCGTCGGCGGTGTGATCCCAGCGGCGGTGATGGCGTCGTCGACCGCGCTGGCGTGCACGCCGCAGCAGATCGGCACCTTGCAAGGCCTGTACATGCAAGGCGCCCAGCTCGGCCAGTTCGTCGGCACACCGCTGATCGCCGCCGTGGTCGCCAGCAGCGGGCGCTGGGCCAGCGCCTTGTGGGTCACGGCCAGCGCGGCGCTGCTCGGCGTGGCCCTCGGGTTGATGGCGCACCGGCTCGAAACGCGGCTCGCTGGCGCCGCCGCCCTGCCCGCCTCGCCATGACGGCCACCGCCCGTCCGGCTTACCAGAAGTTCGCCGTCGACGTCGCGCCCAGCCGCATCGATGGCCAGGGCGCTTTCGCCGCCGAGGCGATCCCGGCGCGGCGCAAGATCGGCGAGATCCGCGGCGAAAGCATCAGCGTGGCCGACGCCAGGATCCGCGCCACCCGCAGCGAACGCATCATGATCGTCGAGCTGTCGACGCGGCGGGCGATAGACTTCAGCCGCTCGGCCGACCCCATGCGCTACACCAACCACAGCTGCCAGCCCAACGCCCGCTTGTGCATCAGCCAGGGCCGGGTCGAGTTCTACGCGCTGCGCGCCATCGCCAGCGGCGAGGAGATCACGGTCGACTACGGTGAGACCCATCACGAAGGCCGGCTGACCTGCCGCTGCGGCGCGCCGGGCTGCGTCGGCAAACTCTAGCCCTGGCCGCAGCGATGGACCTGTCCGATCCCGAACTGGCCCGTGAGCTGCTCGCCCAGGCACCCGTCATCGCCCTCTTGCTCGACACCGAAGGCCGGGTCGACTACATCAACCCCTGGGGCGAACGCCTGACCGGCC
>JAUSQH010000131.1 GCA_030652895.1 Alphaproteobacteria bacterium | reverse complement strand
TCTTTCGAGGGCAAAACTACCCAGAACTGGAAGGATTATCTAGCTATTGATGGTGGAGAAATTAGGAATAGATCAGGGGTATGGGCAGGTGCGTTGGGAGATTCAATGACGGTGACGCCTTTGGCCCATTCGGCGGGGATGGGATCGCGCTCTTCCATGATCATGCCCGTATACTTGTTAAACATCTGCGGCCCCTTGCGGAGGTGCCACATCAGGAAATTCATGAAATGGTCCTTGCGCGGGGAAAAAGATGTATTGAATCGATTGGTTCAGGTCTTCGGGGAGTTGGAGGGGACTTCATCGATTTGGATGGTTTTCTGCCATTCGGCGGAGACCGTGTCGCGCTCTTCCATCGTCATGGCGGCATATTTCAGGAACATCTGCGGGCCGCGGCGGCGGCGCCACGTGAGGAAATTCAGGAAATGGTCCTTGCACAGGGACTTGGTGCCCGCCGGGGCGTAGGGATTGGATTGACAGTTTGGTGCGCAGCAGTTGACGTCATGCATAGTGTGCCTCGTGTAATGGGACTCAGTATGCCGGTGGGCGCCTCTCATTTTCAAGGCCTCAGTGCCTGACTTGATCCCTTCGGCTTCATAGGATAAGGACTCTCCATGCGATTCATCACCCCGTTGATTGCCACGATTCTGCTCTCCCTTATTTCGGTCGGTTGCACGTCTGCCTCGCGAGAAGGCTTGCCTCCGGGCAGTCCGTTCCTGGCTGCAGGGTTTGTGAAGCCAAAGGCGCTTCCTCAAGGGATCGCGGTCGGCGATGTCTCCGGCCATAGCGCCGCGCTGTGGGCGCGAACGGATGGTCCGGCGATGGTGCATATCGAATGGGCTCCTGCGTCGGCCTGGGATGCGGCGGAAAAGATGGGGACGGCGGTGTGGCCTCTCTTGCGGACGAATCGGGTGAGCACGACGGCGGAGAGCGACTTTACCGCGACGATTCCATTGTCCGACCTGGTTCCGCGCACGCGCTATCGGTATCACGTCTTGGTGGGGCATGTGGCAGTTCCCCATGAGCATATTGAGGCGGTGCTGGCGGCGCGCG
>JAUSQH010000139.1 GCA_030652895.1 Alphaproteobacteria bacterium | reverse complement strand
CAGATCGATGCCATGCAGAACGTGTCATCAGAGGCATTGGCGGCGATCGCCAGCATCCGCGCCACCATTGGCGAGATCAGCGATTCCGTCACCTCGGTTGCTTCCGCGGTTCAGGAGCAGAGCAGCGCAACACAGAATATTTCTCAAAACACGCAGGAAGCAGCAACATCGACGCGGGACGTATCGGCAAACATCGTTGCCGTGCAATCGGCTAACGATGAAACCAGTGAAGCCGCAAATGCCGTTGTGTCCGCCGCAGGCGATTTAAGCTCCGAGGCGGATAAACTGCGCGAAGAGGTGAACCGGTTCCTGGTGCAGGTGCGCGCAGCGTAAGCAGATATTTACTTAACTCAAGGCCCGGATGGCGCTGATGAACTGATCAGCCTCGTCCGGTTTCGTGTCGAACGCTGTTACCAGACGGATGATCCCTTCGTCCTCGCGACCCCATATATGAAAGCCAAATCCCTGATCGCGCAAAGGGGTCAGCATGGCTGGCGGAATGCGCGCAAAAATCTCGTTTGCCTGGACCGGATGCAAAATTTCTACCGAAGGTATAGCGTATAACCCGTCCGCGAGACGCCTTGCCTGAACATTGGCGTTCGCAGCCAGCTCAAGCCACAGCCCGTTTTCCAGATAGGCTTCAAGTTGTGCGGATAAAAACCGCATTTTGGAAACCAGATGGCCCGCCCGCTTGCGCCGGTATATAAAATTTTCAGCCAGCCCCGGATCAAAAAACAGCACGGCTTCGGCCGCCAGCGCCCCATTCTTGGTCGCCCCGAAAGAAAGTACGTCCACCCCTGCCCGCCAGGTCAAATCCGCCGGCGAGCAATTCAATGCGACGACAGCATTGGCAAACCGCGCCCCATCCATATGCACATAAAGCTTATGCAGCCTGGCGACTGCCGACAATGCGGCGATTTCATCGGGCCGGTACACGGTGCCTGCTTCAGTGGCCTGGGTCAGGCTCACGACAGCGGGCTGGGTCTGATGCTGATCGCCGGGATTAGTGTCTGCCAAACATCGTGACAGTTCTTCAGCCGAAAGCCGCCCATGCGCGCCAGGCAGCAATTGCAATTTAGCTCCGCTAGTGTGAAATTCCGGTGCGCCGCATTCATCGGTTGCAATATGGGATTCCTGATGACAAAAAATTGTCCCCCATGGTGGCGTCAGCATGGCAAGCGCCAGCGCATTGGCAGCGGTCCCGGTCACTACGGGAAAAACCCTCAGATCTCTCTCGAACACCTCTGAAAATTGCGCCTGCAACCGCCCGGTAATGGCGTCAGCCCCATAGGATGGCGCCCTGCCTTCGTTCGCTTTCAGGAGTGCAGCTATTATCTGCGGTGCTACAGGGGCCTGATTATCACTGGTAAAGCTGGCGCTCATTCGTATGTTTCCATCACTTGTAATGATACCGGGACAAATCCCGCGTCTTCACGAAGATAGGCGCGAGTGTCGATCCGTTCCACACTGATAGCTGTGATCAGCCATACCATCCCACTCTGCCAGGAAGCCGCCAAATCGGTTTGCGACGGTTCACATGCACCATCCGGGTGTGAATGATAGACGCCGATCATACGCGGACCCCCAGCCCTGGCGGCCTTTTGTATTCGAAGCAAGAGCGCCGGATCGATCTCAAACCGGTCGAGGCGGTCCTGTGGCGCAACATTCCTGCTTTGCTCAACCCCCGATACCTGCCAGCCACTATCTGCTTGCACGCCAAGCAGTAGCCCGCAACTTTCACGCGGCAGGCCAGACTTCGCATGCGCCTCGATGCGGCTAAAATCAGCCCGCGCAATATACAGGCTAGGCGCGGTCATTGAGGCGCCGGAACTGGGTCAACTGTTGCAATCACTTGCCCGCTCGCCATATCCAGAATAACGATTTTCTGACCGCTGCCGCGCTTCACCAACAAGACCAGCCGTCCCCCATCCACCTGCATCTGCATCACGTTACCCGCCAGTTCCTGCGGCAAAGTGATGTTCTGCATCGCCTTATGATCGAAATGATCTGCAATCCGGCCAGCCTGACGCACCATCCCCACCACCAGGGCTATGGTGCCCAACACAAGCAAAACCCCCATGATGATCACGGCAGACTTGAGCCCACGATAGTTTTGCGTCACTGGTTCTTGCATGGATAATCCGATCAAAGAAGGCGCCGGCACACTCACCGTCACCGGGACGGAGGGCGGCGTGCGCCTGGACAAATGGCTTAGCATCCGCATCGCGGAACTCAGCCGCTCCCGTATACAGGCGCTTCTGGCGGCTGGCCACGTTCAGCAGCGCGGGCGCACGATAGACGACGCATCCTACAGGGTCAAACCCGGCGACGTCTTTTCCATCACCATACCTGCCGTGACCGATGCTGTGCCGGAACCCGAAGCCATCCCGTTGACCGTCATCTATGAAGACAGTGAGCTTATCGTCATTGATAAACCCGCAGGACTGGTCGTTCATCCGGCCGCGGGGAACTGGCAGGGAACTCTGGTGCACGCACTCTTGTCCCATTGCGGGGACAGTCTGTCCGGCATCGGCGGGGTGCGGCGGCCAGGCATCGTGCACCGGCTGGATAAACTGACCAGCGGCCTGCTGGTTGCCGCCAAAACTGACCGCGCCCACGCTTCACTGGCCGAGCAATTCGCCGCCCATACGGTGCAGCGCCGCTATCTGGCGTTCGTCTGGGGCGCCCCAAACCCCGCCCGGGGCCGCATTGTTACGCAGATTGGCCGCAGCCCTTCGAACCGTCAAAAGATGGCTGTACGCCCCCAGGGCGGCCGCGAGGCCATCACCAACTATGAGACGTTGCAGCGTTTTGGCGACCCGTCAAAGCCTTTGATCAGCCTCATACGCTGCCGTCTGGAAACCGGCCGCACCCACCAGATCCGGGTGCACATGGCGCATATAGGCCATGCAATCGTGGGCGATCCGGTTTATGGCGGCGGCCGCAGCA
>JAUSQH010000106.1 GCA_030652895.1 Alphaproteobacteria bacterium | reverse complement strand
ATGAAGAAGCGCTAACCCGCGTCGATTCCACGTCTGGCGACTGGTATGACACGTCGGCGCATCAGTTATGGATTGGCGACCGCACCCGCCAGCCCGACGGCGCCCATGTGGAGTTCTGCCGCGGGATCAAAAACCCGTTGGGCGTGAAATGCGGTCCCAGCCTGACGCCGGAAGAGCTGATCCGTCTGATAGACGCACTCAATCCAACCAACGAAGCCGGGCGGCTGACCCTGATCTGCCGTTTTGGCGCGGGCAATGTGGAAAAGCATCTGCCCAAACTGATCCGCGCCGTGACCCGCGAAGGGCGCAACGTGATCTGGTCGTGCGATCCCATGCACGGCAATACCGTGAAAGCCGAGAACGGCTACAAGACACGGCCCTTTGATCGCATCCTGTCCGAGACACGGCAGTTCTTCTCCGTGCATCAGGCGGAAGGCAGTTATGCGGGCGGGGTGCATTTCGAGATGACCGGCCAGAACGTAACAGAGTGCACCGGGGGCGCGCACGCCATTACCGAAGCCGATCTGATGGACCGCTATCACACCCATTGCGACCCGCGCCTCAACGCCAATCAGGCGCTGGAACTGGCGTTCATCATCGCCGAAGGACTAAAGGCGGAGCGCAAACGCGTCGCGGCTTAAACAGACGGAAGGGGTAATGGGATGCCAGCAAAAATCAATCGCCAGATGGTCATTGCAGGCATTCCCCAGGACCGGCTAGAGGTTTCGCATTACGCCATGAGCGAGGCGCCGGTCTCCGAACTGGGCGAAAACCAGACATTGGTCCGCACCCTGCTGATTTCCATGGATCCGGTCAGCCGCACCCGCATCACCGGCGCGCCGGGCGGGTTGCAGATTGGCGATGTGATGCCCAGTTCCGGCATTGGGCAGGTCGTGGCGTCCAGGCACCCGGATTTTACCGAGGGCCAGATCGTTGAATGCCAGACCGGCTGGCAGGATTATTCCGTGCACGGACCTGAGGCGCTCTCCACTTTCGCCCGGCTTGGCCCGTTGACCCATCATCTCAGCCTGTATGGCGTCAGCGGCCTGACCGGCTATTTCGGCATGGCCGAGGCGGGCGGCCCAAACCCTGGTGAAACAGTGCTGGTGTCGGCGGCGGGGGGTGCGGTCGGCCATATTGCTGGGCAGGTAGCGAAAATTCGCGGCGCCAGGGTCGTGGGCATTGTCAGTTCTCAGGAAAAAGCCGATTGGCTTACCGGCACGCTTGGCTATGACGCGGCCATCGACCGCCGCGCCGGGCCGCTTTCCGGGGCGATCAAGCAGGCCTGCCCGGACGGCGTTGATCTCTATTTCGACAATGTCGGCGGCGAGATGCTGGAAACGGCGCTGACCCGGATGAAGGACCATGGCAGGATTGTAATCTGCGGTTACGCCTCGCAATATGACACGCAAACCCCTGCGACGGCGACCAGGGGTGTACCGTCTGTTGTGCTCTACAAGCGGCTGCGCATCGATGGCTATGTAGTGATGGATTATTATGATCAGAAGCAGACCGCGCGGGGGCAACTGGCCGCGTGGCTGGAAGCGGACAAACTAAAATTGTCCATTGATCTGCTGGAGGGGCTGGAACGCGCGCCAGAGGGTTTTGTGGGCCTGTTCAACGGCGAAAACCGGGGTAAGCGGATGATCCAGGTGGCGGAGGAAGAATAGGAGCAGCTTTGCTACTGTCTGGCGGCGACGCCTTCCAGAATATCGAGAATGACGCCGGTTGCGATCTGGATCAATAGTACATCGTCCCCCACGATCACCCGTTCATACCCAGCCTTGCGCCGGGGCATGGAGTGCGCGAGGCCATCCGGCAAGGACCGCTTTTGCAAGCCGGGCGGCAGTTTGCCGTTGCGCAGATATTGTTTTTCCAGTCCCGGTGGCAGGTCATCGCGTTTGGCAAGCCCCGGCGGCAAAAGCGCAGATTTATCTTTTGAGCCGATACGGCCTTTGATCTTGTCTTTCCCGTCGCCCGTGAGATTAGCCGCGCCACAGGATAGCACCTTGAAATAGTCGCATATGATGCGCCGTTCCAATTCCGTGAAAATGACATCGGTTATATCTGCGTGTGATGGCGCGTGTGTTTGCGCCGGGGCATGAGGTGGTTTGTCATGCCCAGGCGTGGCGGCAGCGGCGGGGGTGGCGGCAAATATGACGGCGACACCCAGGACGGCGAAGCGAAGAACGATTGTTCCGGGCATAAATGTTCAACCTTTTAATGCGCGGGCCATGCGCTGCAAAATTTCATTCAGAATTTCCGGCGAGGTGGCAAAGTTCAGCCGGGCAAAATTATCTGTATAGGAACTAAACTCTCCGCCAGGGCTGAGCGCCACCCTGGCATTTTCGAGGAAGAATTTTGCGGCAGACCCTTGCAGGTTCAATCCGCTGCAATCCAGCCATGCAAAATAGGTCGCCTCGGGCGAAATATGCGAAATGCCGGGCAATTCGTTTCGCGCAAATTCAGCGACCTGGTGGCGGTTGGCGTCCAGTTGCAACACAATTTTATCCTGTGTGGCGCCGCCAAATTTCCAGGCCGCCTCTGACCCAACGATGCTGAATATGGATGGCGTGCCCATAATATTGGTGTTGATCTGTTTGAAACGCGTCTGCAATGCGTCTGATCCGAAATGCGCAACGGCGCAGCGCAGACCGGCAATATTCAACCCCTTGCTGGTAGATGACAGCGTAATGGTGCGCGCGGCAATGTCAGCCCCCAGCGAAGCGAACGGCGTGTGCCGCGCGGGCGCATAGACAAAATCCATATGCACTTCGTTGGCGACCACAACAAGATCGTGCTCCAGTGCAATACCGGCAATGGCGCGCAGCTCATCCGCTCCAAATACGCGCCCGGTTGGATTATGTGGGTTGCACAGCAGCAGAATGCGGGTGCGTTTATCAATGGCGCGCCGCAATCCCTCCAGATCCATTTCATAGCGGGCATTGCCGCGGCGCAACGGATTTTCGTCCAGGCGGCGATTGTTCTGTGCAACCACGGAGAGAAATCCGGGATAGATTGGCGTTTGCACGACAACCCCGTCGCCCGGTTCGCTGAACATCATCACCATGGCGTGCATCAATTGCATCATGGTGCTGCCCACAAAAATGCGGGCCGGGTCCGGCGTCCAGCTATGGCGTGTGGCCATCCAGCCGCAAAACGCCTGTACAACCCGGTCGTTCAGGTTTACCGGCGTGTAACCAAAATCATCGGTGTCGATGATCTGGCGCAACGCCGCGCGAATTTCCGGAGCCACGGGAAAATCCATGTCGGCGATCCAGGCGGGGATCACATCGGCGGGATATCGCGACCATTTCACGCCGCGCCGCGCGCGCAAC
>JAUSQH010000092.1 GCA_030652895.1 Alphaproteobacteria bacterium | reverse complement strand
GTCGAGCTGCCCGACCAGGTTGTCGTCGGCGCGCTTGCAGATCTCGGCCTTGCGCGCAATGGTGTCGGCCGGGCCGACCTCATCGAACGCCATCACCACCACGGCGGCGCCATGGCGCCGCGCGATCCGGGCCTCGTGGATGAACTTCTCCTCGCCTTCCTTCATCGAGATCGAGTTCACCACCGGCTTGCCCTGCACGCATTTCAGGCCGGCCTCAATGATCTGCCATTTCGAGGAATCTATCATCACCGGAACACGGCTGATATCCGGCTCGGATGCGATCAGATTGAGAAACCGCACCATGGCGGCCTGGCTGTCGAGCAGACCTTCATCCATGTTCACGTCGATGATCTGCGCGCCGTTTTCCACCTGTTGACGCGCAACGGCAAGCGCCGCCTCATAGTCACCATTCAGGATCAGTTTTTTAAAAACCGCCGACCCGGTGACATTGGTGCGCTCACCTATATTTACAAATGTTGAAATCATTCAGCGAACTCTTCCTGCTTTTCCGATGCGGCCGGAAAAATGAATGGCTCCAGCCCCGACAGACGCATGGTCTTTGGACGCACTGGAATTTTACGTGGTGGCACACCTGCCACGGCCTGCGCAATGGCGCGAATATGCGCGGGCGTCGTGCCACAGCAGCCGCCCGCCAGATTAATCAGGCCCGAACGCGCCCATTCCCCCACATGCGCCGCCGTTGTTTCCGGCGTTTCATCGTAACCGCCAAAACCGTTGGGCAGGCCCGCATTGGGATAGGCGCTGACGCCAGTTTCGGCCACCCGCGACAGTTCCGCGATATGTGGGCGCATCTGTTCCGCACCCAGCGCGCAATTCAAACCGACGGCAAAGGGCTGCGCATGTCGCACCGAATACCAGAACGCCTCGGGCGTCTGCCCGGTCAGCGTGCGCCCGGACAAATCCGTAATAGTGCCGGAAATCATGACCGGCAGGCGAACGCCCTTGGCGTCGAAGGTTTCCTCAACCGCAAAAATCGCCGCCTTGCAATTCAACGTATCAAAGACAGTTTCAATCAGGATGAAATCCGCGCCGCCGTCCATTAACGCCGCGGTGGCCTGTCCATAGGCCGCGCGCAATTCATCAAAGTGAATATTGCGAAACCCCGGATCATTCACGTCCGGCGAAATGCTGGCTGTGCGATTGGTGGGACCAAGGGCGCCCGCAACCCAGCGCATTTTGTCCGGGGTCCGGGCGGTGAATTCGTCCGCAACCCGGCGCGCCAGCCGCGCACTTTCATAATTCAGTTCTGTAACAATATCCGTCAGCGCATAGTCGGCCTGCGCCACCACTGTCCCGCTAAAGGTGTTGGTCAGTAAAATATCCGCGCCCGCATCCAGATATTGCGCATGAATACCACCGATAATGTCGGGCTGGGTAAGGGTCAGCAGATCACCATTGCCGCGCAAATCATGATTGTGCCCCGCAAAGCGCGATCCACGAAAATCCGCTTCGGTCAGCGAATGGGTCTGGATCATCGTACCCATACCCCCATCGATCACCAAAATCCGTTCACTGAGGGATTTTTTTAGAGTCTCAATCCGGATATTTCTCTCCGCAGTCATATGGACTTGCTCCCTTCAACCGGCATCGCGCGCAAACCAAGAATATGGCATAGTGCATAAGTGAGATCGGCGCGGTTTAACGTATAAAAATGAAAATCGTCAACACCATGGGTGCGTAGCCGCACACATTGCTCGGCGGCCGCGACAACCGCCACCAGCTTGCGGGTTTCAACTTCGTTCTCCAGCCCCTCAAACAGCTTTGCGAACCAGTCCGGCACGCGGGCCCCATTCATTTCCGCCATACGCCGGGCGCCGTTAAAATTCGTCACCGGCATGATGCCGGGAACAAGGGGAAGGGAAATTCCCGCCGCGGCGGCGCGGTCGCGAAACCGTAAAAAACAATCCGTATCAAAGAAGAATTGCGAGATTGCGCGCGTCGCGCCGGCATCAATCTTGCGCTTCAAATTATCCATATCCGTAATCAAATCGGGTGAATCCACGTGCCCCTCCGGATAGGCGGCGACGCTGATTTCGAAATCGCCGATCTTTCGAATGCCCGCTACCAGGTCCGATGCATAAGCATACCCGCCCGGATGCGGAACATATTTACTCTGCCCCTCCGCCGGATCGCCGCGCAACGCCACAATGTGCCGTATGCCCGCATTCCAATAATCGCGTACCACTTCGTCCACTTCGTCACGGGTCGCGCCGACACAGGTCAGGTGCGCCGCAGGAGTCAGCGCGGTTTCATCCCGAATACGCTTTACCGTGTCATGGGTACGCTGGCGTGTGCTCCCCCCCGCGCCATAGGTCACAGAAACAAATGCCGGCTGAAACGGTGCAAGGCGGTTGATTGAACGCCACATGGTTTCTTCCATCTCGGGCGTCTTTGGCGGAAAGAATTCAAACGACACCTTGATCGGGCCCGTCTGCAATGAGGGTTCCCCACCAAGAATCAGCGAAGCTGCCGGTTTTTCACTTTGCGATGTCATAGATGATTTTCTCCGGTCTCCGCTATGCCGCTTCGCGCTGGCCATGCGCGTCCAATGTGCTGTGCCAGCCAGATTGAGACAGTCAGCCCTTGCGGTGATTCGGGCGGCAGATGCCGCACCTCCACCATGGAAAGTCCCGCCGCGGCGCACCATGCGCCCACTTCTTTCTCCGAAAACCCCAAACGGCGGTGAGCATGGCTATCGCGCAACTCTTCGATCCCATGCGGCGCGAAATCAACAATCAGTATACGCCCATTTGGCTGCAAAACGCGCGCGGCCTCACGCAGCGCCGCCCCAGGGTTATCGAGATAGTGCAATACTTGGTGCACTGTCACAAGATCAACAGACTTGTCCGGCAGTGGAAGATTTTGCACTTCCGCCTGGCGGACATGGAAGTTACTCAGCGCCGCAGCCTCCAGATTGGCGCGGGCAATCGCCAGCATTTCACGATTAAAGTCTATTCCTGTCGCCTTTTCCGCCAGCCCCGCCAGCAGCAGCAGGATACGTCCGGTTCCCGTGCCCAGATCAAGGGCGTGCGCCACCGGGCGCTGTCCCAGCATTTCTGTCGCGGCCGCTTCCACCGCCGCTTCGGACACATGCAGTGAACGTATCTTGTCCCATTGCGCAGCATTCTTTGAAAAATATTCCGCCGCCAGCCGTGTGCGTTCCTGGCGCGCTTCATTTAGACGCGAATTATCCAGCTGCAGCATAGCATCATCCCTGGGTAGCAGTTTCGTAATGGCGCAGGCCAGGCTTCCCAACGCACCGCCGTCCACCAGCCGGTAAAACACAGAAGTACCTTCCGGCAGCCGTATGACCAGACCTGCATCACACAGTAATTTCAGGTGGCGGCTGACCCGCGGCTGGCTCTGACCCAAAATTCTGATCAGTTCCGACACACTCAGCTCCCCCTGCGCCAGCAGCGCGAGAATACGCAAACGTGTTGGCTCCCCCGAGGCCCGCAATCCTGCCAGTAACAAATCCACTACCTGATGCTCCATCCGCCAATACAATACGGCAAACATAAAGATATATTTATATATAAATCAAGTGAAAAATTGTCAGCCATTCTTTGAACGATGTGAACGCTGTCCCATTTCCAGCGTGCCGGAGGTTACGAGATTATGGAATATGCTCAAATTGTTGTTATAATATCGCAACGATTCTGGTTTTGAGGAAGTTAACTACCTAACTTCTGCTAGTTAGCCACGTGCCGCCTCAGTTTTTTTGCACCACTCAATAAGGACTCGCTAAGGCTTCTCGGTTAACATAGATACATGCAGATTATCGGGTCATTCGCCGTACAGAAAAGGTAAGCAGCTGCGCACTGTATGCGACGGATATTGGGTGAGGAATTGGTTACGTGATTGATCTAAAATTGACTATGCGCGGTGGAACTTTCTCCGCGGCGGCCGCACTTGCGGTTGGTGTTTTGTTTTCTTTGCCGTCTGTGGCGCAGGAAACTGCAACGCCTGAAAGCGGCTATACAGATGTCAACGACCCGTTTGAGCCGATGAACAGGGCGATTTTTTCGTTTAACCTGGGTTTCGATAAAATCATTCTGCGTCCTACCGCTCTCGCCTACCGGGCAGTTCTGCCTGCACCGGCGCGAGAATCGGCAACAAATTTTCTGGACAATCTGGAAAGCCCGGTAATTTTTCTGAACGATTTGCTGCAGGCGAAACCTCGCCGTGCAGCTAATACGCTGGCGCGTTTTAGCATCAACACCGTCATAGGTTTTTTTGGTTTTTTTGATCCCGCCGAAGACATGGGGCTTGCGCGCCATGACGAAGACTTTGCCCAAACCCTGGGCGCCTGGGGTGTAAGTCCCGGACCTTATTTGGTGCTGCCGCTGCTTGGCCCGCTTCCGCCTCGCGATACAATTGGCTTTGTCGCCGATATTTTCACGGACCCGATGACCTATATATTAAGGGAACACAGAACAGCCAATCTGGCCCTGTACGGCGTTGATCTAGTGAACGAGCGTGAGCAAGTGATTGAAGAGTTCGATGAACTGGAAAAAACGTCGGTTGATTATTATGCTGCGATCCGTAGTCTGTACCGTCAGCGAATGAATGACCTAATTCGCGACGGCGAGCCGGATATGGATAATCTGCCAAGTTTTGATGATGACGAAATTAGCGATACACCCTAACGGATTTTATTACATGTTTATGCGTTTAAATTTCACCCGGTTGTTCGCGGCTACACTGCTTACCGCGGCGGTCCTCTGTCATACCATCGCGATAGCCGCAACCAATCCCCCCGCGTTTATCGAAAAACTGACCTATAGCGCCTTGGAGACATTGGGCGACCAAGCCATTGGTGAAAAAGAGCGCTATTCGAAATTTCACGCTCTTCTGAGCGATAATGTTGATATGCCGCGCGTTGGACGCTTTGTTCTGGGCGCCAATTGGCGCAAAGCGGATACGGCCCAGCAAGCCGAATTTCAAAAGCTGTACAAAGATTACCTCATCTCTGCCTATGCCGGACGCCTGAAAGATTATACCAGGGCCAAAATCAGGATCAAAAACACCACGGGCGTTGGCAAGAACGAATATTTGGTCTCCAGCCAGGTCACAAATCCGAATAATCCCGAACCAGTGAGCGTCGACTGGCGGTTGCGGGAATCAGAGGACAAGTTACTTGTTCTCGACATGACGATTGAAGGGATAAGCATGGCGCTGACCCAACGGTCGGAATTCGCCTCTATCATTCAAAAAAATGGCGGTGATATTAATGCGTTACTGGCACGCATGCGCAGCTCTGCCGGGGCCGTCAGTGACGGCGAACAGGTGTCTATCGCCAATTAGGTAATAACCGCAAACCAGCTCACGCGCGCCCGAGCTTTTTGAATTTCACCCGGTGCGGCTGGGCAGCTTCGGCGCCCAGGCGACGCTTCTTGTCCGCCTCATATTCTTCATAGTTGCCTTCAAACCATTCCACATGGCTGTCGCCTTCAAACGACAGCATATGGGTGGCGATCCGGTCAAGAAACCAGCGGTCATGGCTGATGATCATCGCGCACCCGGCGAAATCGACCAGCGCGTCTTCCAGTGCGCGCAACGTATCCACATCCAGATCGTTCGTCGGCTCATCCAGCAGCAACAGGTTTGCCCCGGACTTCAATATTTTCGCCAAATGCACACGGTTACGTTCGCCACCCGAGAGCACGCCGACCTTCTTTTGCTGATCCGTGCCTTTGAAGTTGAACGCGCCGACATAGGCGCGGCTGTTCATTTCCATCTTCCCCAGCGCAATAACATCGGTACCGCCAGAAATTTCTTCCCACACATTCTTGTCCGGATCCAATGTATCACGGCTCTGGTCCACATAGCCAAGCTGCACAGTTGTTCCAAACTTCAGGCTGCCTTTATCTGGTTGTTCCAGCCCCGTCAGCATCCGGAACAATGTGGTTTTACCAACACCATTAGGCCCTATAATGCCGACAATACCACCGGGCGGCAGCCGGAACGACAGATCATCAATCAGCAGCCGCTCACCAAAAGCCTTACAGAGATGTTCCGCCTCAATCACCACATCGCCGAGCCGCGGCCCTGCGGGAATTACGATCTGCGCCTTGCCCGTTGTACGCTCGCGTGCCTCGGATCGCGCCAGTAAGTCACCATAGGCGGAAACGCGGGCCTTGTTCTTGGCCTGGCGCGCCTTGGGCGACTGGCGTATCCATTCCAGTTCGCGATCCAGCGTGTCCTGAACGCCGGAGGCCTCGCGATCTTCCTGCTGCATGCGTTTGCGTTTTTGCACCAGCCATGAGGAATAATTTCCCTCATATGGAATGCCGCGGCCGCGATCCAGTTCCAGTATCCAGCCAGTCACGTTGTCGAGAAAATACCGGTCATGGGTAATCAGACACACCGTACCCTTATATTCCTTCAGGAAGTTTTCCAGCCATCCAACGGTTTCCGCATCGAGATGGTTGGTCGGTTCGTCCAGCAGCAGCATATCGGGTTGCGACAGCAGCAATTTGCACAGGGCGACGCGGCGTTTTTCGCCACCAGAGAGCGTGTCGATCTTCGCATCTCCGGGGGGGCACCGCAGTACATCCATCGCCAGTTCAACGCGGGAATCCAGATCCCAGGCATTGAGCGCCTCAATACGTTCCTGCAGCGTCGATTGCCGCTCGATCAAGGCGTTCATCGCGTCATCATCCATCGGTTCGGCAAACGCCGCGGCCACGGTTTCAAATTCGTCCAACAGCGCCTTGGTTTCAGCAACCCCCTCCAGCACATTGCCCCAGACGTCTTTGTCCGGATTTAGCTCCGGCTCTTGCGCCAGATAGCCAACCTTGATGCCTTCAGCAGCCCAGGCCTCGCCCTGAAACTCCTTATCAACCCCCGCCATGATGCGCAGCAACGTCGACTTACCCGACCCGTTAACGCCCAGAACGCCAATTTTGGCGCCGGGCAAAAACGACAGACGAATGTCATTCAGCACCTGCCGGCCCCCCGGATAGGCCTTGCTCAGACCCTGCATCACGTAAGCATATTGATAGGCCGCCATAAAACGCTCCAAAAATTGCGGGAATTTCATATGCCAGCCTTAGCCATTCCGGCTGCCGGCTGGTCAGTTGAACAGGTTTTTTACGCTATCGCGTGCGCTCGTGCAACGCATCTGCTGCAACATCTTTAGTTGCGGCAAAAATCCTGCTATAGCCAGTCTGGGCCTGTAGTTCAGTGGTTAGAACCCACCGCTCATAACGGTGTTGTCGCAGGTTCGAATCCTGCCAGGCCCACCATTATTTGTCTCGCGGCGCGAAGCGCCTCCGGCGGGGCGGCCGCCCGAAGTACGGTCGCACTTTTGCTGTGCCGCGTTCGACCCCCCCAGATCCGCCAGTAGCCCCGCGGCATGAAGCTTGCCGCCGGGCTATCCTCTTGCCGGGAAGAGCCCTTCCGGGGAAGGCGTGCCAGCGCCGCCTCGAATAATCCTCGGCACACAAACAGCCATCCCTTCCCACTGTCAGGTAAGCGATAGAGGATGCCAAAACAGATCGCCAGAGTGAGGGGTCTTCAACAGCGTGCTGAAATATTCCATTAATCTCCCAATCTCGGAAAAAACGCCGCGCGTAGCCAGCCTCGCCAGCTATTGTCCTGCGTGAACTGCTTGTCCATGGACGATTCCCAGCGGGTAAAATCCTCCGGGGACAGATGAAATAGGCTGGCGCGCACTTTTATCTCGCGGCCGGGGTCAAGCTGCTTTACCACCTTGGCCGGATTACCCGCCACGATACAATTGGCCGGCACATCATCCACTACCACTGCACGCGCGCCAATAATGGCATTATTGCCAATGGTAACGCCTTTGGCGACAAATGCGCTGTCGCCAAACCAGACATTGTCACCCACCGTGATCGGGGCGCTGGCGCCAATGGAACGGGTGCGGTCATAGATGTCGTGCCAGTCAGCGTCTGTAAGATAAACCCCGTAAGCAAACATACAGTTATCGCCAATGGTGATGCTGCTGGCCGAGGACAGACGCACCCCCGGGCAAATCAGGCAATGATCACCGATACGGATTTCACCACTACTGTTTTCGCCAGGCCATACGCAAAGCTGAACCGGCGCAAACCGTGCCGACAGCAGATGCAAATTTCGGCCGGCGGAAATGTGTTCCCCAAAAATACTGACGCTCCAGGGACTGAGTATCTTGTGACCGGGCCCAATAGTGTCAAATGAGGGGATAAGAAAATGCCGCGCCCAGGCATCTGTGAAATACGCAACCATACGCTTTAGTAAAAATGGCCGATGTTCTTTTCGCATCTTTTTTGCCGCAATCAGTAAATACAATCCATATCACATTACACTAAGACAGCATCCGTCAGAAAGAAAGCGCATGCTGTAAGCCGGCAGACTGGAGCACTATCAGGCGTCCACAAAACTTTCAGAAACCCGCCTTTCACGGCCGGTATAGTCTTTGCTGATATGGCGCCTGCGGCACGGGCCAAAATAATTTCTGGAACTGACAAAAGCGCGTGGTTTATTGATGATTGACATAAAACGCAGATAGACCGCGTTGGCCGAAACCGGCTTGGCCAGAAACTCCGTAACCCCGGCGTCACGCGCCCTGCACACATGCTTGCGGTCGGAGTAGCTGGTCAGAAATATTATCGGCACATAGGGGTTGGGGCTGTCGGATGCCTTGCGAACAAGTTCGGTAAATTCGATACCGTCAATGCCCGGCATTTCCCAGTCCACGATCATTATATCCGGATTATAGGCGCGCATCGCCTCGAATCCGTCCGCGCCGTCATTTGCCTCATACACAAACTGGATACCCAGCGCATGCAGGATCGTATTCACGATCTTGCGCATGTTCGCATGATCATCAACGATGAGAACGACAAGGTTTTTAAGCCCGTTATCTACCACGCGAAATACCGCCGCCTCAGCGGCGCCCATCGCCCATGCATCCCCATGCTTGGTTGTAGTTGTGAGACAATAAAACCATAGCGCGCATAAGAAAGGGTTAACGGCGCGCGGAACCCCAGTAATTATAGCCCATGATGCGCGGCGTTGACGGCAGATACATGCTCTGAAGGTCGCTGATCTTGAACCCTGCCCCCTCGATAAGCGCCGGAATCGCCCGGTTGATATTGCATCCTCCACCGATAGGTTTCCAGATCGGATTGATCCGGTTCTGCCATTTAGCGACTGCGGCATCCGGAGCAATGCCATGTTCGCAAAACAGCAGTTGCCCGTCAGGCCGCAACACCCGGAGCATCCCCTGCAGCGCCTTTAGCGTGTCCGGGATGGTGCACAGGGTGAACGTCGTCACCACCGTATCGACACTTTGATCCTCAAGCGGGATGGCCTCACCCGGCAGATCGATGAACTCCACCTTGAACGCCACGTCGTTGACGCGATCCGCCGCCAATGCGCGCATCTCCGCCGACGGCTCCAGCGCATACAGCATTTCGATATTAGCCGCATCATAATGCGGAAGATTGTGCCCCGCACCCACACCGATTTCCAGCACACGTCCGCGCGCCAGCGGCACCACCTTGGCGCGCTGCCGGGTGATGGGTTTTGCTCCGCAGGCGGCGTTGATCAGTTTAGGTAAAAGGTACTTTTCATACAGCCCCATACAATATTTTCCCTTTTTAGGCGGCCAAATAGCCGCCCTGCTTATTGTGTTGTCCAACCACCATCAATCACCAGTTCCGCACCTGTCACGAACGAGGCTTCGTCCGAGCACAGGAACAAAGAACCGTTCGCAATTTCTTCGGGTTTTCCCAACCGGCCAATTGGCGTTTTACCCGTCAGGTCATCCAGAAATTCCTGCGGCATGGACTTCGCGAGCGGCGTGGCAATAATGCCGGGATGCACCGAGTTGATACGAATGCCCTGGGTCGCATATTCCAGCGCCGCCGCCTTCGACATCAGCCGCACTGCACCTTTAGAGGCATGGTAGGACAGCATGCCCGGGCTGCCAATAATTCCGTAGACAGAAGAAATATTGACAATTGCGCCGCCGCCCGCTTTCAGTATTTCAGGGATTGCGGTTTTCATGCCATACCAGACACCGGTCTGATTGACGGCAATGGTTTTGTCCCAGCTGGCCTGACTTTCGGTGGTGACGCCGCCCGCCATGCCAATGCCGGCATTATTGACCAGCGTCGTCAGCTTGCCATACAGATTAACGGCTTTCTTGACCGCATCGCCCCAGCTTGCTTCGCTGGACACATCAAGACTGGTAAAGGCAGCCTGGCCACCGCTATTGGTGACGCCTATACTATCGGCGACATCCCTGCCCATTTTTTCCTGTATATCGCCAATCAGCACTTTTGCACCCTCGGCGGCAAAGACGCGCGCATGCGCCTCGCCAATCCCGCTGGCGCCGCCGCTGATCAGGACCACTTTTCCCTCGAGTCTTCCGGCCATCTTTGCGTCCTACCTCTTGAAATAGTTAAGCGGATTGTTGGTGGTGAGCTGCTGGATTTGCTCGTCCACCACACCTGCCTTGCGCATCGCTGGCAAAATGTTGCGCGAGATATGGGCAAAGTTCCAGTTGGGCGATCCCTTCTTCATGCCATCCAGAACGCCGGTATCCCGCCCGCGCCAGCAATGCAGCGCATCATGCGACATCATGATACGGTCAAACCCAACACTCAACAGACCAATCAGTGAAGCCATCCGCATTTTGTCCGAGCATATAGTCTCAATCCCAAAACGGTCAAAGCCAAGCCAGGCGCCGCGCTGCAGGATCTCGAAATAATAGCGCATGTCGCCGACACCACAGGAGTGGCCGATCATGACCTTGTTGAAATCAACCCCTTCTTCTTCAAAAATATCCAGGGTCTCGCTGCCATAGGGTTCTGTCTCGTCATTATGGCACAGGATAGGCACACCGGTTTTTTTGTGCGCGCGGGCAGCTGCGCGCAAGCATTTCTGCTCGGCCGCGGTTATCCCCTGGCCAGGCGCGGTTATGCCGGGAATGCCACCGGTCGCCACCTTGATGATGCCGGCCTTGATGCCGGTTTTGCCAATGCCTTCCTGAATTTCATGGGCATAAACCTCTGCAATGCCGTCAATATCCATCAGCCTGAAATGCTGGGGAATACCCAACGCATCATTATAAAGCCCTGTCGCAACGATGACATTGATACCGGACTTTTCCGATACTTCGGCAGCAAATTCCGGATCACGGCCAAGTTCCATCGGGCACGGATCGACGATGCTTCTAACGCCAAGACCTTTGATTTCTTTCATCTTTTCGACCGCGGTAGAAATTTCCTTCTTGCGGTCTACATCGCGTGGATCGAGTTCCCAACCGGGCCAGCCGACCGAGAGATGTTCGTGGACCAGTGTAAAACCCAAATCCTCTGGTTTGATCGTGCCGGTTGCTGAATTTACGGTCATGACAGACCTCCCTGTTGTGCGTGGTTGTTATTATACTCTTTCGAGCCTGCTTTTATTGTGCGAGCCACCCGCCATCAATGACCAGTTCCGCACCAGTTACAAATGACGCATCGTCCGAGCACAAATAGAGTGAGCCATAGGCGATATCCTCGGGCCGTCCCAACCGGCCGATGGGCGTTTTACCGATAATTCCCTCTACGATTTCCGGCGTCAGCGCGGTTCCAAGAATCGGCGTGTTGATAATACCCGGATGCACGGAATTGATACGGATGCCCTGGGTGGCGTATTCCAGCGCCGCCGCCTTGGACATCAGCCGCACCGCGCCCTTGGACGCGTGATAGGCGAACATGTCCGGGCTGCCAATAATTCCGTACAGAGATGAAATATTGACAATCGCGCCGCCTCCCGCTTTCAGAATTTCGGGGATCGCCGTCTTCATGCCGTACCAGACGCCGGTTTGGTTGACCGCCATGGTCCTGTCCCAGCTTTCCTGGGTTTCCGTCGTAACGCCCCCCATGACACCAATGCCCGCATTGTTGACCAGCGTTGTCAGCTTGCCATACATGCTGACGGCTTTCTTGACCGCGTCGCCCCAGCTTTTTTCGGATGTCACGTCAAGATTTGTGTACGCCGCCTGCCCGCCGCTATTGGTGATGCCAATACCTTCAGCCACTTCCTGGCCCATTTTATCCTGAATATCGCCGATCAGCACTTTGGCGCCCTCAGCGGCGAATATGCGTGCATGGGCGGCGCCAATCCCGCTGGCGCCGCCGGTGATCAACACTACTTTTCCTTCAAGTCTTCCGGTCATATGACTTCCTGTTCTTCTAAGCCCCCGCAAGGACCGCCGTTCGTTCGCGGCCGGACTTTTTCGTCCGGAAGCGCCTTACTGTGTGGTCCAGCCGCCGTCGATAACCAGTTCCGCGCCGGTCACGAACGAGGCCTCGTCGGAGCACAAAAACAGCGAGCCATAAGCGATTTCCTCCGGCTTGCCGAAACGCGCCATAGGGGTTCTGGTTTGAATGGTTTTGACGAACGAATCGACTGCAGCGCCACCGCTTGAGAAGGTTTTCGTCAAAATAGGCGTTTCAATAATGCCCGGATGCACGGAATTGATGCGGATGCCCTGGGTCGCATATTCCAGCGCCGCCGCCTT
>JAUSQH010000090.1 GCA_030652895.1 Alphaproteobacteria bacterium | reverse complement strand
CACCGCCAGCGGCAGCACCACCACGATCACAATACCGATAAGGATGATGCCCAGCAGTTCCAGATTTCGATTTCTTGTA
This sequence comes from Alphaproteobacteria bacterium, assembly GCA_030652895.1. Lineage (GTDB taxonomy): Bacteria > Pseudomonadota > Alphaproteobacteria > UBA11222 > UBA11222 > UBA11222. The sequence goes on along the minus strand of JAUSQH010000090.1, from coordinate 3,380 downwards.
AGGACGTCATACATGATGCGTTACTTTCTAATCTTGAGGACAAACAGGCCCTGCGGGCGCAGCATCAAAAGTCCGATGACAAACAGCAACGTAATCACTTTCGCCATCGAGCCGGACATGAAGAACTCCATGATCGACTGCGACTGCGAGATAGAAAGAGCGGAAAAAACTGTGCCCAACAGGCTCTGCGCACCGCCAAAGACGACCACCAGGAAAGTATCGACAATATAGAGCTGGCCCGCCGTCGGGCCGGTAGACCCGATCATGGTGAAGGCCGAGCCCGCGATCCCGGCTATCCCGCAGCCAAGCCCGAATGTAAGCCGGTCGACGCGCTGCGTATTGACGCCTGCAGCGCCAGCCATGACCCGATTTGACAGCACGGCGCGCACCTGCAGGCCCCAGCGTGAACGGAACATCAATAGCGCCACAATCCCGGTTATGAAAAGCGTCAGCACCATGACGAACAGGCCGTTGATCTGCACATCAATGGAACCGGTCACCGGTAACGAGCCCATCATCCAGGCGGGCAATTCAACGCCTACTTCGCGTGCGCCAAAAATGGAACGGAAAGACTGCTGCATGATCAGGCTAAGGCCCCAGGTCGCCAGCAGCGTATCCAGAGGACGGGAATAGAGATGCCGGATCAGCAGCCACTCCACGATCAGTCCCAGTCCACCCGAAACAATGAAGGCCACGGTCATGGCCACAAAGAAGTAACCGTCATACAGGCCGGGCGCATAACTCTGAAACAGGTGCGAACATAAATATGTCATGTAGGCCCCGAGGATCATGAACTCCCCGTGCGCCATATTGATGACGTTCATCTGACCAAAAATGATGGCAAGCCCCAGCGCCATTAAGAGGTACACAGAGAAAAGTATCAGTCCCGCAAATGCCTGCATTGCGAGGATCGAACCGAGGTCGCCAAGCGAATACTCCATGAACATCGTGTTACTCCTTACAAGGGCCGTATATAGCGGGTTGCCACATTGACTGGTGCACCTCGCCATCCGGGCGGCAGGCCGCCCGGACATGACTGGAAGATCACTGATAGCCCTTGGGAAAGGGATTGGGCTCCATCAGATCCGCCGTTTCATACACAACATCATACTGTCCATCGAGGCGCGCGAGGCCGACGCGCGTCTTGCTCCACAAATGGTGGTTTTCGTGGATGCGCACATAGCCTTCGGGCGCGCCCTTGAATTCAATGCCCGGTGAGGCCGCCGCCACCTTGTCGACATCAAAGGAGCCAGCCTTTTCCACCGTCAGTTTCCACAGCCACGGCCCGAGATAGGCGGCCTGCGTCACGTCGCCTATGACCGTTTCCGCGCCCCACATCTTTTTAAATTCGGAGACAAAGGCCTTGTTGTTGGGATTGTCGAGCGACTGGAAATATTTCATGCAGGCATAGGCGCCGACGATATTTTCGCCGCCAATACCCAGAATTTCGTCTTCTGTCACCGAGATCGTCACCAGCGTCTGCTTGGTGAGATCAATGCCTGCGGCCTTTAGCTGCTTGTAGAACGCCACATTAGAGCCGCCCACGATGATCGCGTAAATCACATCAGGCTTGGTCAGTTTCAGCTTGTTAATGACAGAATTGAATTGGGTGTGTCCAAGCGGAAAATATTCCTCGCCCACCACTTTCAGCTTGAGAAAGTTTTCAATGTGTTTGCGCGCGATCTTGTTCGATGTGCGCGGCCAGATATAGTCCGACCCCAGCAGATAGAAACTTTTGGCGCCCTTTTCCTTCACCACCCAGTCAAGACCGGCGATGATCTGCTGTGTCGCTTCCTGACCCGTATAGATAACGTTTTTGGATTGCTCCAACCCTTCATAGAAGGTTGGGTAATACAGCATGCCGTTATATTGCTCGAACACCGGCAGCACCGCTTTGCGCGAGGCCGATGTCCAGCAGCCCATTACCGAGGCGCACTTATCTTTGACAAGCAGCTTCTTGGCTTTTTCAGCAAAAGTCGGCCAGTCGCTGGCGCCGTCCTCCTGAATGAATTTTATCTGGCGGCCCAAGACGCCGCCCGCCGCATTTATTTGCTTAATGGCCAGTTTCTCGGCCTGCACCGAACCGGTTTCGGAAATCGCCATGGTCCCGGTGACCGAATGCAGAATGCCAACTGTCACCTCGGTATCGGTGACCGCAAGTCCGGTTGTATTGACCGCACTGGTCGGGAATGCCTGCGCCCAGGCGCTACGCGGTAACATTGCAGCGGCGCCAAGTGCGGCCGTGCCGATAAGCAGTTGCCGGCGGTTGGGTATCCGAAAGTCCCGGCTCCCGGGTGTTTTATTGTCAGATGACATATGACGCCTCCTAAAATCCAACAGCGGAGTCGCACTATCGCGATCCATGGCGTCGATAATCACCAGCTATATTGCAATGCACCAATACGTCGTTTGACGTATATGAAAATAGGTTCGCCCTAAACATAATCGTGGTTTGCACGCTTGCGTCTGAGATGCGCCACCATTTGGTTTGGCGGGCGCCGCACCGCTCAATTATGCGGCATACACTGCCATTTATTTGCCCATACACCGTTATTTTCTGGGAAAAATGGTTCTTGCTTCCTCTGGTTCACGCGCGTGTGGAACAGGTGATTGCGGTTTAACAGCTTAATCCCGAAGCCGCGGGACAGACAATATGTTGCAGCGCAATTAGACTATTGTGCGTTGCACAAATATGGCGTTAGACTGGTTTTGTCACAACCATGTCGACACCTAGAATGAACAGGTTTATCAGCCATGACGGCGCATCAAAAAATCATCCGTGTGCGACGTAATTACAACAAATGGGTCGCCAACCAGACACTGGAAGATTACGCGCTGCGTTTTACCGCGAAAAATGCGCGTAAATGGTCAACCTTCCGTGTCGCCAATGCGGCTCTCGGCGCGATCTCATTTCTTGCGCTGGAAGCTATTGGCGGCGCCATTACGCTCAATTATGGGTTCACCAATGCCGCCGCCGCCATTCTTGTGGTGAGCGTGATTATCTTTGCCACTGGATTACCGATTGCTTTTTACGCGGCCAAATATGGTGTTGATATCGATCTGCTGACGCGCGGCGCGGGGTTTGGCTATATCGGATCGACCATAACATCACTGATATATGCGTCCTTCACGTTTTTGTTCTTCGCCATTGAGGCGGCCATCATGTCGCTGGCTCTGGAACTGTGCTTTGGCGTGCCGCTGGCGCTTGGATATATTATCAGCGCCATTGTGATAATCCCGCTGGTGACGCATGGCATCACCTTCATCAGCCGGCTGCAATTATGGACACAGCCGCTCTGGATATTGCTGCAACTGCTGCCCTTTGTTTTCATTGCCGCGCATGGCGCGGGCCAATTTGATGACTGGATAAATTTTTCTGG
>JAUSQH010000052.1 GCA_030652895.1 Alphaproteobacteria bacterium | reverse complement strand
CCGTAAGCCGCGCAACTGCGCCCGCGGCGTCATTGGTGTGCAGTGAACACAACACCAGATGTCCTGTCAGCGCGGCCTGGATGGCGATATGCGCGGTTTCGGAATCCCGCGCCTCCCCCACCATGATCACATCGGGATCGTGGCGCAGGGTCGCGCGTAATATTTCGGAAAAGCCAAGGCCGATCTGGCTCCGCACCTGAATCTGGTTGACGCCTTCGATCTGATATTCGACCGGATCTTCAACCGAAACGATCTTGATCTGTTCATTAAGCAAACTGCGCAAAATCGCGTATAGTGTCGTCGTCTTGCCGCTGCCCGTCGGGCCACAGACCAGCATGACGCCATGGGGCTGGCTGATCAGCTCCCGAATATGCGCCTGTAATTTGGGTCCAAAGCCCAGCAGGCCAAGGTCCAGCGGGGCGCGGGTCTGGTCCAGCACCCGCAGCACCACTCCCTCGCCGTGCAAGGTTGGCAGAATGGAAACACGCAAATCAATGCGGCGCCCCTCCATACTGATCAGGCAACGCCCATCCTGGGGTCTGCGCCGTTCCGCCATATCGAGACCCGCCAGCACCTTGATACGGCCAATGATTGCCGGATAATGGGTGAAATCCGGTGCGCGCACCGCGGCAAGCGCGCCATCAATCCGGTACCGCACCACCAGACTTCCATCAAAGGGCTCAATATGAATGTCCGAAGCCTGGGCAATAACCGCAGCCGCGATCAGTTGATTGACTAGACGCACCGCCACCGCGTCGCTGCCCTGTTCGCGCAAATGCTGCACGTCCGCCGCCAGATTTTCCGCTTGCGAGATGGCAGGCGCCGGCGTTTCGACACCCGATCCGGCCGGTCCGTAAAGTCGCGCCATCGCCGTATCAATGTCGCCAGGGACCCCCACGTGAATTTCAGGGGCTGACCCCGCCGCCAGGATCAGGGCCTCACGGGCCTGCTCATCCAGCGGATCGGCCATGGCGACCACCAGCCGCCCAGCCCTATCGGCAATGGGAAGAATGCGGGCTTTTCGCAGGAACGCCACCGAAAGCCGGCCCGGCCATACAGGTGTAACGGGAAATCCTTCGGCCGCCGCCAGCGGCAATCCCAAAACCTGTGCATAGGCCATGGCCATGTCGCGCTCAGCCACCAGCCCAAGCTGCATCAGGGCCAGATCAACCCGCCCGCCGTTTGATTGCTGGGCCCTGGCGGCGCGGGCAAGCTGCTCCTCACGCAGTATCCCGAGCGCCAACAGAGCTTCGGCCACCCGTCCCGGAATGTTTCCCACCTGTCCTTTTATTGACACACACGCTCCTGCATTACGTGCCTAACGGGTATTTTAGGCTAGCCGTCAGGCGAATCACATTTTAACCTTGCTAGACTATTGTTCTAGAGTCATCGCGGACTATAAGGCATAAAGCGATAGCTGAATTATTTAGCACTTTTAGGGGGCGGCACATGAAGAAATGCAATCTGGCACGCGACTGCCTGATGCTCCTATTTGGTGCAGTAGCGCTGTTCCTGTTTTGCCTTGTCCCGCCCGTACAGGCCGCAGGGGCGGATGCGCAACATCTGGGCGTGGCCTCGTGCGCCGGCAGCACCTGTCACGGGGCCACGTCACCGACAGCAGACACCAATGTCCAATTAAATGAATATGTCACCTGGGTGCGGCGGGACAAGCACGCCAAGGCATACGAAATATTATTAAGCGACACCTCTAAACGCATAGCCCGCAACCTGGGTATAGGCGAGGCCCATAGCGCCAAAATTTGCCTAGACTGCCATGCCGACAATCCGGCCGCAGACAAGCGCAGCCCAAGTTTTCAAATCAGCGAAGGCGTCGGCTGCGAGGGCTGCCACGGCGGCGCGCAAAACTGGTTGAGCAGCCATACATCCGCCCCGCCGCATAGTGATAATGTCGCCAAGGGCATGATCGCCACTGATGATCCGGTCGTGCGGGCGGGCTTATGCCTGTCCTGTCATTTCGGAAACAAGGATAAATTCGTCACTCATCGGATGATGGGGGCGGGTCATCCGCGCATGAGCTTTGAGCTGGATACGTTCACGCAATTACAACCTGCGCATTTCATTGTGGATGAAGACTACCGCAAACGCAAAGGCGCCATTACCGGCATCAAATTGTGGGCTGTCGGCCAGGCCGTGATGGCGCGCGAACACATGGCGGCGCTGGCCGACGGAAAACGTAATCGCGACGGCCTGTTTCCTGAGTTTGTTTTGTTCGATTGCCATTCCTGCCACACCCCCATGAGCAACAAGAACTGGCGGCCGCGCAGCAATGGAGTACGCATCCCGGGCATGCCGCACGTCAATGATTCAAGTCTGGTCATGCTGCAAGTGCTTACCAAAGTCATCGACCCTGCTCTCGGGCGGGCAGTAGCTGCAAAAACCAGAGCCCTGCATAGTAACGGTTCCGCCAGCATGGGACAGCTTGCAGCCGCGGCGAGCGATCTGCGTGCACTGACAGATCAGATGGTCGTGAAATTCGCCGCCAATTCATTCGATGGCGATGTCATGAAAGCCATGCTCAAGGGGCTCGTGCAGGCAGGCCAAGATGGCGAATATAGCGATTATGCCGATGCTGAACAGGCGGCCATGGCAATAGATACGCTGATCGCCGCCATGAGGGCGGAAAAAACCGTCTCTGAAGCACAGTTGCAAAAACTTACCAAATCGCTGGACGCAATCTACGCCGCCACGGCCAAAGACGAGGCCTATCAGGCCGGACGCTTCAACGCCGCCCTTGCCGGGGTGCGTACAGCGTTAGGGGGGTAAGTGGCCGAGATGCGGGCTACACCGGACAGCGTCGCGGTCTCAGCACCCAAGCAGAGCATCGACAAAGAAGAAAGATTCGTCATCTTCGCCTCGTCCCTTGGCACTGTGTTTGAGTGGTATGATTTCTACCTTTACGCCACGCTGGCGCCATTCTTCGCCACTTTGTTCTTTCCGCCTGGAAATGAAATGGCGGCGCTGATGTCCGCGTTCGCCACTTATGCGGCCGGCTTTCTGGTGCGCCCTTTCGGTGCGCTGGTTTTCGGCCGTATCGGTGATCTGGCGGGACGCAAATATGCGTTTCTGGTCACCATCATTGTGATGGGCGGCGCTACCTTCGCTGTTGGGTTGTTGCCGACATACGCAGCCATCGGCTGGCTGGCGCCAATATTGCTGGTCACTCTGCGCCTGCTGCAAGGCTTGGCCCTGGGCGGGGAATATGGCGGCGCGGCGACCTATGTGGCGGAGCATGCCACACATAACAGGCGTGGTTTCACCACCAGTTTTATTCAAACCACGGCCACAATCGGCTTCTTTATGGCGCTGCTGGTCATTGGTCTGTGCCGCATATATATGGAGGCGGAGACCTTTGCGCAGTGGGGCTGGCGGCTGCCGTTTCTGCTATCTCTGGTCCTGCTGGCTTTTTCCGTCGTCATCCGGATGCGATTGAATGAATCGCCGGTGTTTCAGAAAATGAAGGATGAAGGCCGGGGAAGCGCGCGCCCATTGACGGAAAGCTTTCTGCACTACCCCAACAATAAATTGGTGGCGCTGGCATTACTGGGCGCGACAGCCGGGCAAGGCGTGGTGTGGTACACGGGACAGTTCTACGCGCTGTTTTTTCTGCAAATAACGCTGAAACTCGATTTTCTGCTGGCCTATGGACTGATCGCCGTATCGCTGATAGTTGGCACGCCGCTGTTTATCTTCTTTGGCTGGCTGTCGGACAAGATTGGGCGGTTAAAGATCATTCTGATGGGCTGCGCCCTTGCCGTCCTGACATATTTTCCGCTTTTCGGCGCGCTGACCGAAGCGGTCAACCCGGACCTTGCGGCCTTCCACCAAAACCATGCAGTCGTGGTGTCGGCCGACGCGTCACAGTGTGATCTGCACATCTTTGTCGGGCCCTGGTCAACATTTTCGGATTGTGACCGCGCCCAGGATTTCGTGACCAAGCTGGGCGTTTCATTTCAGAAACAGGACGCGCCGGGCCATCCGGTCAGCCTCAGCATAAACGACAAAACAATCGAAGGCTGGGACGCCGCCACCTGGCAGGCCGCGTTCACCGCCGCTGGCCTGCCTGCCAAGGCCGACCCCGCAAAGGTCAACTGGGTGGTGGCCGAACTGATTTTGATTGTCATGCTGGTGTACGTAACCATGGTCTATGGGCCGATTGCGGCCTATCTGGTGGAGCTGTTTCCGGCCAAAATCCGGTATACGTCGATGTCGCTGCCTTACCACATCGGCAATGGGTGGTTTGGGGGTATGCTGCCTTTGCTGGCGACCGCCATTGTCGCGACCACTGGCAATATTTACAATGGGCTATGGTACCCGGTAATTGTGGCGTCAATCACCTGCGTTATCGGCTTTTTGTTCCTGCATGAGACAAAAAATGTCGATATCTCACGTTAATGAAGATGCGCCCGCCCTTTATATAGGGTAATGATCTGCCGGACATGTACGGGGAGTAGCGCAGCCTGGTAGCGCATCTGCTTTGGGAGCAGAGGGTCGCTGGTTCGAATCCAGTCTCCCCGACCATTCGTCGCCGGTCCGACCCGGACACATAGGTAACAGATTGTACCTAAGACATAGGTGACACCCCCAGGCCTTCCTTGCGCCTATCAACACTATCTTAATCATTAACGCATAGCGTGTGTTGACGCCCCGGGTACCCGGAGCAGACAATTTTAATTATTCTCAGGCTAGCAGTAGTATGCGTTACACAGCCAAAGCACCAGTTGCACCGGCAGACGCGCCGGCATCTGGTGAGCGCCACCTGGAAACGTTGCTGGCGCTAACCGGCAGTCCTGCTTTGGCACTGGGTTCCATGGACGAAATCGCAGTAGAAATCGCCGCAAGGTCATTGGCGGCGTTTCAACTGGATGCAGTCCAGGTCTGGCGCCAGGCAGGCGGATGGCAATGCCTGACGGATGCGCGCCGCCACCAAACAGATACCACCGTCTATCCAAAGCCCGATGAAATTTTGTCCTTCGACCTAGCGGCGCGGACCGCCAATTGCCCGGTAATCGGCGCAGACGAAACGCCGATCGTGATACTGCGTCTGATCAAACCAGTTGATGGGCAATGGAGCAAAGAGGAAATAGGAATCGCAGACGGCTATACAAACGTTCTGACGAATGCAGTTGGCATGGCGCTATTACGCGGCAAAATCGAAAACCTGGTGAACGCAAAAGTATCCGCCGAGGAAGCCAACCGGTCAAAAACGGAATTCATGGCGAATATGAGCCACGAACTGCGTACGCCGCTCAACGCCATTATCGGCTTTTCGGAAATTCTGGCGCAGGAGTATTTCGGCGTCCACAGAGACCCGCGTTACAAAGATTATGCGCAGGATATCTTGCATAGCGGCCAACATCTTCTATCACTTATCAATGATATTCTTGATTTGTCACGCATTGAAAGTGGAAAGCAGCACCTGCAGGAAGAATCCGTAAATCTGGACGAATTATTACAGTCTGCAAAGCGGCTGGTAAGGGGGCGAGCAAA
>JAUSQH010000050.1 GCA_030652895.1 Alphaproteobacteria bacterium | reverse complement strand
CCTCCCCCTTGTGGGGAGGGGTTAGGGGTGGGGGTAGTCCCCCGAAGGAGTAACCATGGCGCTTATTTATTTCGTCCGGCATGGCAAGGCGGCGGCGGGGTTCAGCGAAGACCCCGATCCGGGCCTCAATGATCTGGGCCGTGTGCAGGCGGCCGCCATTGCGCCGCGTCTGAGTGCGGCGGGGGCGGAGCTGTTTTCCAGTCCGCTGCGCCGGGCGCGGGAAACGGCGGCGCCGGTGGAGGCGGCGTTGGGGCAGGCGGCGCGCATTGTGCCGGCGGTTTCGGAAATTGTGGCGCCGGTGGCCGACCTGGCGGGGCGCGGCGCATGGCTGCGGAGCGCGATGCGCGGCAACTGGTCGGATCTGTCCGCAGACCATCAGGTCTGGCGGCAGGGTGTCGTCGACACGCTGCTGGGGCTGGGGCGCGACAGTGTTATTTTTTCGCACTTCATCGCCATCAATGCGGCGGTCAGCCACGCGCTGGATGATCCGCGCATGGTGTGCTTCTCGCCGGAAAACTGCTCGATCACCGTGCTCGACAATGCGGGCGGCGCATTGCGGGTGGTGGAACTGGGCGAGGCCTCGGCGACGGTCGTCGGCTGATGATCACGCCGCACGATACCGTCTTGCTCAGCAATGCCGAAATGTACGAGGCGGACCGGCTGGCGATTGCCGGCGGCATTCCCGGCATTGATCTGATGGAGCGCGCGGGTCTGGCCTGTGCGCTGGCGATCCGCGCGCGCTGGCCTGCGGGCCGCGTCTGTGTGTTGTGCGGTCCCGGCAATAATGGCGGCGACGGATTTGTGATCGCCCGGCTGCTTGCGGCGCGCGGATGGATGGTGACGTTGGGGTTGCTGGGGGACGTCGCGGCGCTGAAGGGCGATGCGGCGCTGGCGGCGGCCAAATGGGACGGGCCGGTTGCGCCGCTGTCTGCCGCTCTGATCACGCAGGGCGATCTGATTGTTGACGCCATGTTCGGCGCGGGGCTGGCGCGGCCACTGGAAGGTGTCGTGCTGGACGTGATCGCAGCGGTGCGCGCCAGCGGCAATCGCGTCTGCGCCGTCGATGTGCCCAGCGGCGTGCATGGCGACAGCGGGGCGGTGCTGGGGGACGCGCTGCAGGCTGATCTGACCGTCACATTCTTCCGCCGCAAACCAGGGCATGTATTATTACCGGGCAGGGGCCTGTGCGGGGAGGTTCAGACAGCGGATATAGCAACGCCGGTGGAGGTGCTGGATCAGATAGCGCCGCGCACCTTCGCCAATGCGCCCGCACTTTGGGCTGCGCAATTTCCCCAACCCGGTGCGCAGGATCATAAATATGTGCGCGGCCACGCGGTGGTGGCGGGCGGCGGTCTGGCCTGTACCGGGGCGACGCGCATGGCGGCCTATGCGGCGTTGCGCATCGGGGCTGGACTGGTGACAGTCGCGGCCCCCCCGGATGCGTTTTCGACCTACGCCGCCAGTCTGACCGCGGTAATGAACCGCAAGGTGGACGGTGCGGCAGGGCTGGATGCGATGCTGGCCGATAGCCGCATGAATGTGGTCCTGCTGGGGCCTGGTCTTGGGGTTGGCGCCGCCACCCGCGACAAGATTGCGGTTGCCCGCAGGCACGGGCGCAAACTGGTGCTGGACGCGGATGGGTTGACGTCTTACATGGAAACGCCGGAGGATTTATTTAAGATTATAGACGAGCATTGTGTTCTAACCCCCCATGACGGAGAGTTTTTTAAACTATTCCCGGATTTGAAACCGGGGGACAAACTAACCCGCGCCTGTGCCGCCGCAAAACGTTGCGGTTCCGTAATAATCCTTAAGGGCGCGGACACGGTGATCGCAAGCCCCGACGGCCGGGCAGCGATCAACGAAAACGCGCCCCCCTGGCTGGCGACGGCGGGATCTGGCGATGTGCTGGCGGGCTTTGTGCTGGGGTTGCTGGCCCAGGATATGCCCGCGTTTGAAGCCGCCTGCGCGGCGGTCTGGTGCCATGGCGTGTGCGGAGATCTGGCCGGGCGTGGCCTGATCGCCGAGGACCTGGCAGGCCACATGCCAGAGATTTTTCGGCAACTCGCAGCGCAAATCAGCTAGCTGCCAAGACGCTTTATGCTATAGAGACGCCAATTCTGCGGACGTGGTGGAACTGGTAGACACGCCAGATTTAGGTTCTGGTGACGCAAGTCGTGGGGGTTCGAGTCCCTTCGTCCGCACCATTCTTTGTCTCGCGGCGCGAAGAGAAGGATGGGTCAAAGATTTCGTTCTTCGATTACCGCCTCAGCAGGCGTGCGCCCAGCAGCAAAGGGGCATGGGTTCTGGGACATCGGTGACCGGCGGCTGTTCGGCTCGCGCGATCAACTCAACTCGAAGATTGTCAATCGCCCAGGATTAGCCGGCGCCGCGCCGCCATCGGCCGGGCGCAATCAGACCACCCGTCGTACGAAACCGGTGTCGTCATTCGACGTCCGTGCGCTCACTCAAATCGTGAGGCCGGGCGGCAGCGCGCGACGCCATTCCTTTGAATACGGTCTTACCATAGCCGCTGGCCACCTGGCCCAGCCAGTATCTTGAAGCAGAGATAAACCGGGTTGAGAACCAAAAGCCGCCAAATCCAAAATCATCCCGCACCGGCGGTTGTTGCCAAGCCTGTAAAACCCTGTTTTACTAAAAATAAACTATAAAAAAGTGAGGGGTGGGGAAATGAAAGCGGTCTTGTCTCCTAATCAGCAATCACTAGTTGATTATGAATATTGCGTCTCCAGAGAACCCCCCGACGATCCACTGACTATCGCCGAAAACGCCGCCTGGCGGCTGGCGTGGGAACAACCGCAATTCAGCGCCCACACAGGCGTCAGCACCGCGCAGCGCCTCATAACTGTGTCGCTGCTTTTAGTGTTATTTTCGATGTCGCTGATTGCGCCACGCCCATCTTTCCTAGTGCTTTGCTGGGTACTGGCGGCCTTTTTTACGGTGGTGGCGTTGTTTCGTTGCTTGCTGCTGATCGCGGGGTGTTATGCGGCATGGCGCGCCAGGGACGCCGTACCAGATAGCCAGAGACGCAGCGACGCTGAATTGCCCGTCTATACCGTGCTTGTTCCGCTCTATCGCGAACCCGGAAGCGTGATGCAACTGATCACCGCCCTGATGCAGTTGGACTATCCGGTAAACAGATTGGATATCAAACTAGTCCTTGAAGCGGATGACATTGCGACCTTTACAGCAATACAAAACCTGAAGCCGCCGGCGCACTTCGAAATATTGCGTGTGCCGCCGCTTGCCCCGCGCACAAAACCCAAAGCGTGCAATTACGCACTGGCGTCTGCTCGTGGCGCGCATGTCGTTATCTATGACGCCGAGGACATTCCCGAAACGGATCAGTTGCGCAAGGCGGCGGAGGCGTTCCGGGCGGGCGGCCCGCGATTGGCGTGTCTGCAGGCGCGGCTGAATTATTATAATCCGCGTGAAAACTGGCTGACCCGGCAATTCACCCTGGAATACAGCATGTGGTTTGACTGGCTGTTGCCGGGCCTTCAGGTGCTGGGGTTGCCGATACCGCTTGGCGGCACATCGAACCATTTTCGTGCCAACATACTGCGCGGTCTTGGCGGGTGGGACGCCTATAATGTTACGGAGGACGCCGATCTCGGCCTGCGCCTTGCGCGCCAGGGCTATCAATGCGGGGTATTGAATTCAACCACCATGGAAGAGGCCAATTGCCAGCACGCCAACTGGCTGCGGCAACGTACTCGCTGGCTAAAGGGTTATATGCTCACCTGGCTGGTGCATATGCGCAGACCGATCCTGCTGTGGCGGCAATTGGGAACGGGCGCCTTTCTTGGTTTCCAGCTGTTTGTCGGGGGTACGGTTGCGCTGGCGCTGGCGATGCCTGCGGCCACGCTGATATTCATTCTTGGAATATGCGCCTGCGGTCCCGCCGCGCCGGAAATACTCACCAGCCTGAACGGGATTATTTTTGTCACAGGCTTATCTGTAACCGTAATTTGCGCCGCTGCCGGGGCGCTGGGACGCGGGCATTATGACCTGCTTGTAGAAATCGTGCTGACGCCGCTTTATTGGGGGCTGACCATGCTCGCGTCCCTGCGGGCACTGTGGCAGCTGGCCAATGATCCATTTTACTGGGAAAAAACCCGCCACGCCATCAGTGGCATAACGCCGCCCCTGCAGGATGCGCCGCAGGCTATGTAGACGCATGGCGCAATCAAGTGGCGCATGTTTCCCGCACCCCACCCGGGAGGCTTTTAAAGAAAATCATAAGTCGGCTAAAAAAAACTATACGTGGCGCAAAAAATTCTACTACTGTATGGGACGTTGACTCTTTGCTTGGATTTCCTTCACATGACGAACGCTACGGTTAAATGGTTTAACCCCGCCAAGGGGTTTGGTTTTGTTACTTTCGAAGATGGTACGCCGGACGCCTTTCTGCACATATCTGTTGTTGAACGCGCCGGCTACGCCAGCCTGGGCGAAGGCACGATGATTGAGTGCGAGGTTGGTCAGGGGCGAAAAGGGCCGCAAATTGAAAACATCTTTTCTGTAAAGGATGCGCCCAGGTCTGCCGCCCCATCTCCCTCTGGCGGCGGTGCTCCCCGGGGCGGCGGTGGTGGTGGTGGCGGCGGAGTTGCCACCGGATCCGCTGAGGGCATCGTGAAATGGTTCAATCCTGCCAAAGGATTTGGCTTTGTTCAGCCCGACAGTGGTGGCAAGGATATCTTCTTGCACATCTCGGTGGTTGAACGCGCGGGCGTTAACTCCCTGATGGAAGGACAGCGGGTACGGGTGTCCACCAGTCAGGGTCAAAAAGGTCCGCAGGCTGAAAGTCTGGAATTGCTATAACTGCCGGCGCTTCTTGCCGTTCATGTTGCGGATTGAATTTTAGCCCCCGAAGGCGCCGGCGATAGATCTGTCATAAGTGCGGATGGATCATGTCGTGGTGAATTCACGCGAAAGCATATCCAAACCCACTGTGTCATTGCCCGGTTTGTCCCGGCAGCGCCAGTGCCTGTGCGGCGTGTTCAGACAGAATTGAAGGCTTTACCGTGTGGCTTCCGGATTACCCCGGATAAACCGGTTAATGACAGCAATCGGATAAGCGCCTACGGCAAAAACCAAGCGCATCAAGCCCTAACGGATGGGACGCCGCCTGATTCGTCCGCTTACTGATTTGCCGCTACTCGCTGAAGCGGGCGACGCGCAACCCGTTGGCGTCGACCCGGTCATCTACGCCCTGCCAGCCCCGGAATGCCGATCGCGTAGCCCAGGTAATATTCTTCCAGGAACCGCCGCGCACTACCCGCCGTCTGCAATCCCCGTCAAGTCGCGGACTTCCGTCGTCGGGCGCGTTGTCATAGCTATCAACCCAACAATCCTGAACCCACTCCCAGACATTGCCCAGCGTGTCGTGCAAGCCAAAATCATTGGCCAGATAATTACCCACCGGCGCCGTCGTGGTGCTCGCATCTATACAGGTGAAATGCGGCCACTCAAACTGATGCACACGCTGCCCTGAAATGTCATAGACATTGGCAAATGCGCACGCGATCGAACGTTCCGCCCAATAGCGTGCCGTGCCGGAGCCGGCGCGCGCCGCATATTCCCACTCTGACTCCGACGGTAACCGGTATTGCTCACCGGTAAGCGCACTTAACCAGGCAACATATTGCTGGGTATCGTTCCAGCTAATATTCGTAACCGGCCGATTATTTCCACCGCCCCTCCGGTCATCCGGCACATCCCGGCACGCACCGGCTTCGACACAGGCATTCCATTCACTAATGGTGACTTCAAACCGGCCAATAGCGAACGGGCGTTGCAGTGTTACTTCATGCAGCGGACCTTCATCGCTGCTGCGTCCGCGCTCATCCGCAGGTGACCCCATTTGAAAACGGCCCGGCGGAATTACGACCATTTCTGGACAGTTTTCACAATCACGAAAACGTGCGCCCGGATTAATTATAAAGGCATTTGTATTCCGCACATCGCCAGTGGTTTGCAGCGAATTTTCCGTATCAACTGCTTTCACCGGCGTTCCCGCCAATAGCAGTATCGAAACAGGTGCGAAAATTAGAAACCGCTGTAACATGCCTGAATTCCTGAAAAATGCATCCCGTATCCTTAGCAGTGTGGTTTTGAAGTCCCCACTATTATAGCGGCCGGTTCGTTTCACGAACTTCACATCCTGAATACCGCTAGAATCATCGGTTTACCAGTGTTGCCCAAACTCCCAGGGTCGTATCAAAGCGTACCGTAAGATCCCGCAAATTTTGGAATCGCTGCGCCAGC
>JAUSQH010000039.1 GCA_030652895.1 Alphaproteobacteria bacterium | reverse complement strand
GAAACGGTCGTTGTATGGGATGCGCCATCTCCGATGACGTCAAACTGCACGCCGGTCATGCGAGTCAGCTCTTCGTTGCTGATGGTCATATTGCCGGCCGCTGTGCCAATGCCTATGCTGTTTCCATCCTTCTGAATATTGACACCGATCCCGCCAAAGGTCACCGGCACCTTCAAAAAGCCGCTCTCGATGTCCAGATCGGCGGCGCGTATCTGCATGAACGCGCCGTGTTTGGTGGTTTCGACGAGAGCGCCGGTATCGACTGTAAGTGCCCCGATTCCGTCGGCGTCGGTATCGGCAAGCAGGAAAAGCGATGGGCTGCCTTCGCCTTCGGGACCAAGGCCGGTGACCGTGAGATTGGTGGAGATTTTGATCTCCGCTGGCGACTTGACGGTCAGCAGGTTGAAACTCGACGCGCCGCCGCTGAAGTTTATGTCGCCGCCATCAGATTGAATAACAAGATCGCCGATCCCGGCTGAATCGTCGGGGAGAATGCCATCGACGGTAGTGACCCCCGGACTGGTCAATGTCAAAGTGCCGGCAGTGATCTTCGCCAGTTCGGCCCTTGAGATTTTCATGTCAGAGCCGGGATTGTCGCCAACCTGTAGCGTGGGCGATGTATTGGTGATCGTGACAGCGCCTGCGCCTGCGTTGAGTGCGCCGAAAAATTCCACGTCGCTTGCGGTAATGTTAATGCCGCCGCTCATGGTGCTGACGTCGCCATTCAGCGTGACTTTTGTCCCGGTCAGCGTCAGGTTGCCGGGCCCGAGGCCAATTTTGCCAACAGTGATATCGCCGAGAGCAACGGATCCGGAGTCGCCAAATGTGCTGATGGTCAGGCTGCCGGTGCTGGTAAAATGAATGAAATCGTTCGGGTCGAGCATCTCGAACCCGCCCGCGCCAGCCTCGAATTTGACCAGGCCGGATTGATTGAGGGTCAGTTCATCGTCGTCAAGATTATTGATGGTGATGCTGTTTGTGGCCTGTAATGTAATTGTGGCTGTGCTCAGCCCTTCAAGTGCGTTCTCGGAAATGAAAAAGGTCAAACCCAAGGGCCCATCGGGATCACTAAAAAATATTGTACCGTCGCCGCTGATCTCGCCGTCATCGGCGCTCGCGGGGCTGGTGGGGGAGGGGCTGTTCTCGATGACGATAAATTCCGGATCGAGCAGCAGCGAGCCGCCCGCGCCATTGGCGGCGCTAGTGTCAACCTTGCCGTCAAAGCCGAGATTCCGTTTGCCCGACACCTCAACCAGACCGCCGTCGCCCGACTGTACGCCGCCCCGGGCCGAGATCGAGCCGTAATATCTTGTGTCGCCATCGGCCCAGACAATGACCTTGTCCGCGTTACCGGTGGTAATGGCGTCCGCATTGATGGTCACGTCGCGCCCAACATAGGTGCGGCGCGCCGTGGGAGTTTCGCCCTTGCCCTGAAAATCGCCACCCACCAATATGGTTCCGCCACCGGCGTCGCCGCTAGCGTCCAGGCTGGCATTGCCAGCCAGCGCAACCTTGCCGCCCAGAACCTTGATCGTGCCGCCGGTCTCGCCCACACTGCGTCCGCTGACATCCACCTTGCCGGTGAGCTGCACCACCCCGTCACTGGCCCCATAGAAAACGACCGTGCCGTTCTCCATGCCAACAGAACGTGCTTCGACCACGCCGCCCATATTGATCAGGCTGTCGACCGCCGCAGCGCCCGAGCGCGCCGTGATTTCGATCACACCCCCATCCGCGGAGATGCGCCCGCTGTTCACCATCGACGCCAGCATTGTGTCACTGACCCCCACATGGATCAGATCATCGCCATACATATCCAGCGTGAAGGTTTCGCCCGCCGCCAGTTGAACCCGGCCCAGCCGCGCCGCGATGGTTCCTGAGTTTTCGACCCCCGGCGCCACCAGCGCCGCCAGCCCCCCGTCGCGCACGGAAATCTCGCCCGCATTCACAATGCGCGCGCCGGGGCGCCCGGCAATGCTGAAATTCCCGCGTCCGTGCATGAAATCCTGATTGCTCATATCCGCCGTACTGGCCACCAGCCCCGCCACGTCAACGCGCGCTGAATTGCCGATAGTGATGCCTGCCGGATTGACCAGGGTCAGGCGGCCCTGCGCCTGCAGGGTGCCAAGTATCTGGCTGGCCCCGCCGCCGCCCACCACGCGGTTCAGCAGGCTGGCCATGCTGGAGGGCTGAAACACCTCGACCGTCTCATTGGCCCCAATGTCGAAGCTCTGCCAGTCGATAACCGCCGCCATGGTGGATTGATTGATCGCCATGCTGGCCGTGCTGGTCCGGGCGATACTGGCGGCCCCCGCCACCACCTGTCCGTCCTGCGGCAACGCCCGTGCGGGCAGGGGGCTTAGAGTCACCCCCGCAAGGGCTGCAAGCGACACGCCGAGCAGCGGCAATCCACTTAATGCCGAGCGCGCCAGCAAATGCTGTTTAAGCCGGGATCCGTGTGAAATATCAGTATGCGGCTTCAATGCAAGGGTCATGAAATGCTATCCAAAAAATGTATTAGGCAGACGGACACAAATAAATAGTTAACAACTTGTTACTAATATGGAGCAATAAAAAGTCAGACGCCAGAGACAAAGGTCACACTGGTAGAAGAAATCAGGTGACCATGATAACTGATTTACGAAACCCTAACAAGCGCAGAAACCTGCCAGAAGTTAACCATAAACCGGGTGCCGCAGCAGCTGACCGCCGGGATATTTATTACTTCGTCCACCAAAGGCCTTTAGCGCGCTCTTTAATCAGGTTGAATTGCCGCTAGCACGATTTGATCGCGAGCCGCGCAGTGGCGGGGTAATTCAGTGTCCCGCGGAACGCCTTCATTTGTGGTGCTGGACTGCCATGGCGCGTACCGGGGCGCGTACCGGCCCATGCCGACCGGATCGGTTAAATGACGTCAGGGACGTGATCTAATATATGAACTGAGTATTTTACTTTATCTCATATAAATTAATACTATAATTATAATTTACCATAATATATATTATGCGATTAATGGGTTTGGAACGAAGATGGGCGGGGGTCGTTTGTTCTCACTATTTGTCGCCTTTCGTAACTGGTGGCGCACCTTCAGGCAATGCTGGCAAACCATCGTTGATGGTGATCCACGATGCTTTATGGGACATCCAGATATGCGCAGCCGGCTGAGCGTCGGGATAGGTGTCCAAAGTCGCAAAACGCAAGATCACTTCGTCGCGATCACGCCATGCGGCGATCAGCTGCGACCCGCAGACTGAACAGAACGTCCGATGTTTGCCCGGCGTGGATTCATACGCCGATAATTTGTTCTCCCCGCTCAGCCAGCGAAACTTGTCCCGGCTGACCCGAACGGTGGTGGCAAACGCCGCCGCATGGGCTTTTTGGCAGGTGTGGCAATGACAATGCCCGACGGGTCCCGATAGCGCGTCAATTTCATAGGTCACGGCCTTGCACAGGCAACTTCCCTTAAACGGTTTCATCTTGCAGCACCTGTCCCCCGCCTATGAACTCCCCGCTGCCGTGTAACTTTTCGCTAACGTCACAACGAATAGGTGTAACATCATACAGAAGATAACGAGGCATCGTGGAATATTTCATCATCCCGGCCGCCACCCTTCTGGCGTTGCTGAGCTTCGCCAATGGCGCCAATGACGTATCGAAAGCGATTGCCACGCTTGCGGGCGCCAGAGTTACCTCCATGCGGAAAGCGGTGCTGTGGGGAACCATATGGACGCTCGCGGGTAGTCTCAGCGGGCTTTACCTGGGGGCGGCCATTATAAAAAACATCACTCAGAATGTTTATCTCATCCCGCCGGATTTTTCTTTCGCCATGGCCTCGGCCATCGGTCTGGCGCCCGCATTATGGGTGGGGCTGGCGACCTGGCGAAAATGGCCAGTGTCCACTACCCATGCGGTCGTTGGCGGTTTACTGGGGGCGGGCGTCGCCGCGTTGGGCGCACATGGTATTGCCTGGTCGGCAACGCTGCAGAATATAGCCCTGCCGTTGCTGGTTAGCCCGTTTCTGGCCATCGGTTTTGCCTATCTGTTCAGCCCCGCGCTAGAGAACGCCGCCGCAAAACTGCAGCGGGTTCGGGTTTGCGTTTCTCCCATGCCAAAATTTGTGCTTATACGTGCTGGAAATGCTGGGGGAACTGCAGCGTTGCAGGATTGCGTGGTCTGCGATCAGGACAGTATGGAGGCCGCGATAGCTCCGAATTTCGGGCTGTCAGTTGATCATATGCACTGGCTGACCAGCGGCGTACTTTCATTTTCGCGCGGACTTAACGACACGCCGAAGCTGATCGCCGTCATTCTTCCTTTCCTGATCGCCGGGAATGTGGCGCAGGAATCCCTGCATTGGATGTTCATGATTTCCGCTTTTGCGATGGCGGCGGGCGGGCTTCTGGTCGGGAGCCGTATTACAGAAATACTGGGCTTCAGGGTTACCGCGCTGGATCATAGCCAGGGCTTTTGCGCTAACGTAGTGGCCGCCGTTTTAGTATTGTTTGCCAGTAAGTTAGGCTTGCCTGTTTCCACAACCCATGTTTCCGCCTGCTCTATTATGGGGGTGGGCATTTCTGGCGGACGTGGAATCGATAAAAGAACAGTATCTTCAATGCTGTTCGCCTGGCTTGTTACAGTGCCCGCAGCGGCCTTGTTTGCGACCCTTATTTATAAGGGCGCCCTGGTTCTATGAACGACAAGTTCAATCAACCCACCTTTTTTTGTCCACCCAGTTTTTCGAGACGTGACAGCATGCGGCGAATCTCTTCGTCGCGATAACCGAATTTAGTGACACGCGAGCCTATTTCCTGTTCAAAATTATCCTCACTGCCGGAATGATGGGAAAGTTTGCGGCGCGTGATTTCGACCAGAATGTCCTCGAACAGCTCATGACTTGCACGTAACAGAATTTGTGCCTGGATCAGCTCCATATTAAGATTTTCTAGATCGGTCGCCACTTGCTCACCCGCTTAGGCATATAAGCCGTTGGCGCGAGAAATTCTTTTCCCCCCGCCCTTCGGATATGGGGTGATCAACAATTATCTGTAGTGACAGCCATCACGCAAAACCATTGCAGCGCAATGGAATACGAACATTAATGAACCTCAAACAGGAACGTAGGCGCCCGGTATCAGTGATGATCGTCGATCGGGGCCATGATGCGTTCCAGGCTGGTCATGTTCATGCCGAACTTGGTCCAGTTATAGGGTGTGAGGTTGAGCGATTTGATCACTTTGCGGATGATTTCAACGCCCTGCCCCTCTGTGCGTGGCGCCATGTCGAAATCCAGAATGTTGACGCAGGCCGTATCCTGCTCGAATGATTGCACACCTTTCAGCCCCGCCCCCGTCATCCAGCCCAGTAACATGCGGTTGATCCCCTCATGGGCGACGATCAGAAGGTTGGCCCAATCAGGCTGTTGCAGCACCCGTTCGATGGAGGCACTGCCGCGTGTGTAAGCGTCGGCGAATACCTCGCCATTGGTGCCCAGCCCGAAACGCGCACCTGGTTCCGCGGCTGCGTCAAACTGAAACGCCAGGGCGGCGCCAAGCTTTTCGCGTGTCATGGGCGGGCCATTGGTGCTGCCTTTCAGCTCCACTAATCCAGGCTCAACCTCCACTTTAAAGTTAGATGATATTTCATTGTGTGAAATGGTAATTTCCGCTGTTTCCCGGGTGCGGTTGAGGCCTGAACAGATCACCCTGTCGAACGGCACATGGGCCAGCGCCTGTCCTGCGGCCCTGGCCTGATCCCGCCCAAGGGCGGTGAGTGGAACCCCTTCAAAGTCGCCCGACGCAATGACCTCGGGCGAAAAATAATCCACATGACCGTGGCGCATCAAATAGATACGCCGCCGTCCTGTAGTGCCAGGTAAGAACCGCACAGCTAAATCGCTTCGGCTTTGCGCAATGCGTCGACATCGGTGGCGGAAAATCCCCAATCCTTCAACGCGGCCTCCGTATGCTGGCCGATCACCGGCGGTGGGCCTTGCACTTTCGACACAGTGCGGCTGAAACGGGGCGCGGGGGCCGGTTGCGGCACGCCCTCAACCTCGATAAACGTCTTGCGGGCGACATTGTGCGGATGCTTCAGCGCCTCCTTGAGGCCCAGCACCGGTCCAAAACAGATATCGGTATATTCCATGATCGTATTCCACTGATCACGGGTCTTTGTCTTGAACAGATCAACCAGCTTTTGTTTCATGACCGGCCATTTGGAGCGGTCCATCTGCTTTTTGAAGTCAGGGTCATCGGTTAGGCCCATCTTCTCAAGCAATTCCGCATAGAATTGCGGTTCAATGGAGCCGATCGAGATATACTCCCCATTTGAACACAGATAACTGTCATAGAAAGGGGCGCCGCCATCCAGCAGATTGGTGCCGATTTCATCGCTCCACATGCCAGCGGCGCTCATGCCAAAGAACATCGACATCAGCGACGCCGAGCCGTCGGCCATAGAACAGTCCACCACCTGCCCCTGCCCCGAAACTTTCGCCTCATGCAGCGCCGCCAGCAGACCGACGACCAGATAGAGCGCTCCACCACCAAAATCACCCACCAGATTGAGCGGATGCACGGGCTTTTCCCCCGGCCGTGCACAGGACCGCAAGGCGCCAGTAATGGCGATGTAATTAATGTCATGCCCCGCCATTTGCGCATAGGGTCCATCCTGGCCCCAGCCGGTCATGCGGCCATACACGATTCTCTTGTTGCGCTTCAGGCATACATCCGGACCCAGGCCAAGACGCTCCATGACGCCGGGACGAAAGCCTTCAAATACAATATCGGCTTTTTCGATAAGCTTCAGGCAGGTCTCGATGGCTTCGGGTTTTTTCAGGTCAAGCGATACAGAACGGCGCCCGCGGCCGCCAATTTCAAATTTGGAGCCACCGCCATTGCGCGCCTTGCGGTCGATGCGGATCACATCGGCCCCCATGTCCGACAGCATCATGCCGCAAAACGGCCCTGGGCCAATGCCCTGAAATTCAATGATTTTTACTCCAGTCAATGGTCCGGACATCTTCGCTTCTCCCTGTTGAATTTTTGTTGGCAGGACTCTAATTCAGCTTTCCGGCAAATGGAACTGTTTAACCCAGCGCCAGCAAGCTTTGCCCGTCGTCCACGTCCAGAACTGCACCGGTCATGATGTTTGATTGATCTGAACACAGTAACAGCAGCACTCCGTCCAGATCACTTGCCTGATTGAGGCGGCGGCGCAGGAAGGTGGCGATTTGCGCCTCACCCTTCTCGCTGTGGAACCATTCGCTGTTCAGTTCGGTTTCAATATAACCGGGGTTGATAGCATTGACGTTCACTCCCTGGCGGCCCCATTCACGCGCCAGCGCCTTCGTCATCATCGCCATCCCGGCCTTGGATATATTATAGAGGGACAATCCCGGCAGCAGGACGTGTGCCGCCGCGGAGGCTATGTTGATAATACGCCCAATGGCTTGTGGGTTATTTTTATGTCGTAACATCATCTTTTTTGCCACCTCTGTCGCCATAAAAAACGCGCCTCGCAGATTGGTGTCAAAAAGTTCGTCATAGACCTCAGGGGTAACATCAATGGCGCGCCCTGCCCCATTGACGCCGGCATTATTGATGAGAATGTCGAGTGGCCCCATCTCGCGTTCGCAGGTCTCAACTGCTGTCTTGATGCTTTGTACATCTTGCACGTCAAGCGCGATCGGAAAGGCGTAGCCTCCCTTCCCGGCTATTTCTGCGCATAGATCCTGTAACCGCTCACGCCGCCGCCCCGTAACGGCTACCCGCGCGCCAGCGCCGGCGAGGGTCAGAGCAAAATGCCGCCCAAGACCACTGGTCGTTCCGGTTATCAGAATGTTCTTGCCACCAAGATTAGTCGTCATGCCGCCCATCAACGTGTAACTCCTTTAAGCTAACGAAAAGATCGTCAACGCGTATAATTCGCCACGACAATCCCAAATTCGAAGAAAACGTTAACTACCCTGCATTAGGATGCAACAAAATGCACTAGGAGAAGCCCACCAATGAGCAGCAGCACGCGCGTTCTTGTAATAGACAATGATCCCGTGGAAGCGGGAGCCCTGACGAAGAAATTGCACTCCCAGGGGTATGAGAGCGTTCCTCAAAAAGATAATGCCGATGCATTTGAGCAGGTGCGCGCTACCAGGCCCGATGTTGTGATCATTGCGGGGAGCGACGGTGCTGGATCCAGCCTTAACCTAACCCGGGCGCTGAAGGGGCGAAGCGAAACGGCTGCTGTGCCGGTAATTTTGATTACTCCGTCGGAAAGTGAGTCAGCGCGCGCCGAAGGCCTGCGCGCGGGCGCGGACGCGTGCTTGCCATTTCCCTATCATGACCTGCAACTATTTGGCCGTATCGAATCGCTGGCCCGTTTGGGGACCATGCAGGAGGAACTGCGCCGTCGTTCCAACACAGCGCTGAAATACGGTTTGCCGGCGCCATCTATCCTGTCGTCACAGAGCACAAGCAAGGATGACGCCAGTTTTTTAGTGGTCGGTTCCGCGCAGGAGCATTTCGAACAGATTGAGTTGGCGCTTAGTAATATGGGCACACTGACCCACGCGCAAAGCCCTGCAACTGGAATAATTTATCTTGAGCGGCGACGCTATGACGCAATATTGCTGAATATTCCGCGTGGACAGGAGGAGGTATTTCTTAGATTCGCGGAAGATGTCCGCCGTAATTCGCGTCTCTTTAATATACCCATTGTCTGTCTGATGGAAAATTCTCGGTCATGTGACGCCACAGCAGCCTATGCAGCAGGGGCGGCAGATGTGTTCCTGCACCCCATCAGCACCGGGGATTTTAGCGCCCGCGTTGATGTGCTGGTTCGCCAGCAATGTTATCGTGACTCACTGATTAATGTCTATCGCCAGGCACGAGACGTGGCGCTGTGTGATGCATTGACCGGGCTTTACAGCCACGGTTTTATGATGGAGCACCTATGCGAACTGGTAACAGAATCCCATGCGCAAAACAGAAGCCTGACCCTTGGCGTTTTCACATTCGATAATCTGAGTGATATTAACAGCCTGCGCGGTTACAGCGCAGGGGACAAAATCCTCCGCCAGCTTGGTATGCTGATCAGCAACCTGGTCCGCGGCGAAGATTTACCGGCGCGATTTAGCGGGCGCCGGTTCGCGCTGGTTATGCCGGAAACCCGGCTGATACCAGGGGAACATGTTGCCCACCGCATCGGTAGCGTCATCAATTTTACCGAGATCATGGAAGGGGAGGCCGACACGCCAATCCGCGCCCATGTTTCAACCGGCGTCGCCAGTTTAGCGCCCGGCATGAACGCGGAAGACCTGGTGACAACCGCGATTGGCTGTAGCAAATAGCTGATATTTTCGTTTAACCCACGCGTCGGGATCGTTTAAGCTTCAAGTTGCGTTTACAGCTCTCTTCAAAGAGGTTTTGTCATGCAGCTAGATATCATATCCGATCCGGTATGCCCTTGGTGTTACGTGGGCAAAAAACGTATGGAGATTGCAATTGCGGCAAGACCGGCGATGCAAATCGATCTTGCCTATCGGGTATTTCAGCTAAATCCGGATATGCCACGCGAAGGCATGGACCGCAAAGAACATATGCGCCGCAAGTTTGGTGAAGCAAAAGCCCCAAGCGGCATGGCGGATGCTCTTGTCGGGGCCGGCCGGGAGTTGGGCATTGAATTCAATTTCAGTCTTATCCAACGCACGCCAAATACTGTCGATGCGCATCGCTTGATCCGGTGGTCGCATAATGCGGGGCTTCAAGCGGAATTGGTTGAGAACATGTTTCGTCGCTATTTTACGGACGGTGACGATATTGGCGATCACTCAGTGCTGCTTGATATCGCACGTGACACTGGATTGGATACCGACATAATTGGCGATCTGCTGGCTCGTGATTCTGATATGGATCTGATCCGGGAAGAAGATGCGACAGCACGCAGAATCGGCATTCAGGGTGTGCCCTCTTATGTGATCGCTAACAAATATTTGCTGGTGGGCGCCCAGGAACCTGAGATTTTGGGGAAGGCCCTCGACACCGCCTATGCGGAAGCACAACAGTCCGCAGCCGGATAATCGGAGCTCATTATCAACTTTGCCTGCCCTTGCTATGGCAAAGGGCAGGCAAAGCCGGGATTGGCAGCCTAATTCAGCTAGTGCTTGATCAGATTAAATTAATCTGATCAAACCTTTTTCTAGCGTACACCCAACCGGCGGATCGCGTCAGGCGTATACCGGTCTTCCTGCAGTTCGTCAGCTTTCCAGCTGATCTGGGCTTCCTGATTGACCAGTGATCCAGCCAGATAACGGCCTGCGTTCAGATCGTTGGTGGTCGCGCCGACCCGGTCGCATACAGGACCTTCATAATAAGTCATTGCGAACTGTTCATGCAAACGCCACAGATTGCCACGTGCGTCATAGGCGGTGTTCTGCAAGATGAACCAGCTATCCTCTTCCATCCAGAACTGGCGCCGTGGATAGAGATGGCGGGTGCTGGCGCGAACATTTGCTTCAAGCACATGTGCGCGCTGTAATTCATACCGCAGATAATCCATCTTCATATGCCCGCCGGGAATCAGGATATCCTTATATTGCAGGTCACGTTGCGCAAACCGGTAGTTGTTGTTGGGCATATACGTTTCCTGACGCCCGACATAGGTCCAGTCATACCGGTCGGTGGCGCCGTTGAACCCGCCAAAATTGTCGGTGGTGTCGAGGCCGTCAGAGTTTGTCAGCGGATTGTCATAGGCGATGTTTGGCGCGCGGCGTACGCGGCGGGTGCCAGGGCTGTAGACCCAGGCCTTGCGCGCCCCCTCTGAAACGTTGATGGTTTCATGCACCAGCACCACATTGCCTGCGCTGCGCGCCGGGGCGACAGTGTTGGAAATGTAATAGAACGAGATATTGTTGAGTTGCGACACGTCGGTTTTGGAAGGATCGCTAAAGGGTATCAACCCCTCGTTCTGATCCACATAGGCGGTAAAGTCGCCGCCGCGGGTCGGGGCCGCGAACACCAGCTGGCGCGTAAATTTGTAATCGCGGAATTTCAGCGTGTGGTTCCACATCATTTCCTGCGTCACGCTCGGGATCGGGAACGCAGTAGAGCGGATCGCCCCGGAAAAGCCAGCTCCATCCGGCGCCCCTACGCTGTTCAGCGCATTGCTCTTGATCACCTCATATACCGCAGGTGGTTGCGCGCATGAACGGTGCGTCGGATAGACATTCATTTTGTAGGTTTCGGGATAAGCCTTGAGCATCCCCACGGACAGCACACCCAGATTTTTTTCGTACTGCGCCATATTCGCGGCGGTAATGGTGAACAGGACCTTGTCATCCGCATAGGGATCCGGATGCCGGTCGCCGATCTTGTACGTGACATTCGCAGGCGGCGATTGCAGGCCACCGGTCCATTCGGGGATGGTACCATCCTTATTACCGGATTTTTGCGACCCCATTGGCGTCAAATCGTTACCAAGGCGAGCCGCCACCTCCGGGGGAACCCCCGCGAATGCGGTCACCGATAGCAGCATCGCAAGCGACGTGCCGTAAAAAAGCTTCCTGTTTATCATGCTTCCGTCCTTCCTAGATCCTGATTGTTATCATTGCCTGGCCGTATCGCGCCGTTCCGGGGGCGCGCTACCACCAAGGAAATTACCAAGTCAACATTCTTATAGTAATATTACTGACTTTAATAAACGATATTATTGACTGGCGTAAATCAAAGCCCCACCGTAAGGGACAGAAAATGCAGTTAAAAATATCAATGGTGGCCGCTTCACGATAAAGTGATTATAGATTTTTCTCGAGTTGCCCGCACCCGCAGGGAAACGCGGGACTACTTCGATACAGACGGTTCGGCAAAAGCAGCCTCCAACCGGATACAATCCCCGCGAAAGCTAACCGGCAGACTTTTCTGGCAGGTGTATGGGAACCTGAATATCCGCCGACGGCACTTGGAACCCCTAGTGGAAAGTTGCAATTGTCCGTTAACGGTAATTCCGCCTGACGCTAGATGGCCTGGGAAGGCGTGCGTTGGGGCTCGTCCGCCGAAATGGAATTGCCAACCTCGCCGTCCGGCTGCGGAAGCGCTTCCATGGCGGCGCCTAAGGCGCGATTGCGGCCGGTCAAACGGCCATCAAAAATAGCGCCGGCTTCTATGGCTATTGTTTCATGCAGAATGTCGCCGCTCACCTGGGCCGTTTTACCCAAAGTAACGAAGCGCGCCTCGATTGCGCCATTTAGTGTGCCTCTAATCAACACATCTTCAGCAAAAATATTACCAGAGATGGTTGCAGATGGTCCGATAGTGAGCGATTCACAACGAATATCGCCCTCCACGACACCGTCTATCTGCAAATCGCCGGGTGTAATCAGATCACCCGAAACGACCAAGTCCGCGCTGATAAGTGAGATCGGCTCTCCACCCTGGCGGCGGCCAGGTTTCCGCGCGTTCGGGCTTTTATCCTTGCCGCTGAAAAACATTCTCGCCAGCTTTCAAGAAATTGCGCGGATCACGCGCCTTACCATCAAACCAGACTTCAAAATGCAAATGCGCGCTGCCGCTGCGCCCCGTATTTCCAACCAGGCCGATTAAATCGCGCAAACCAATTTTTTGACCGCGTACAACAGTTATCTTGCTCAGATGCGCATAGCGGCTCTTGACTCCCCGGCCATGATCAATTTCCACCATATTGCCATAGGGACCATTTGGACCCGCAAACACAATCGTGCCCGGCGCACTGGAGTGGACCGGGGTCCCGCGCGGCGCAACCATATCGATACCGGAATGAAATGCCTTTGCCTGGGTAAAGGGATCACGGCGATACCCATATTTGCTAGAGACATAGTAATCATTAACGGGTTCGGCCAACGGTAAGCTGAACAGCGCCTCTCGCAACATTTCCAGCCTGGCCTTTCGGGTGGGCGGCGCTGCGCGGTCGCCCGATAAAGGGCGGCGCATTAATTTGCCGTTCATTGAAGGTGATACAGCAAGCAGCGGCCCCCCTTCCGCATGGCCGCCGGAGACCTCTGAACCAAGACGGCGCCGCAGCATGGTATCTGCGTCAAGCCCCGTCTGATTGATCAGCTTCTCCAGCGCAATAACGGCTGTATTGGCATCTGCGGCAAGAAAAGCCACCACCTCATTTTGCGCGCTCCTGGCGCCCGATAAGCGGGTGTCATCAAGCAGCATGTCATCATATGTTACGTGGCCGTGTTTCTGGTCACCCTCCAGAGCCGTCATACTTAAATTTAAAGGAAGACTGACCCCGGGGCGCACAGGCCGCGTACGCGGCAGAACATCGGGTTGAAATTTTTTAAAAACATCAGGCCGCCCTCGTGGCAGCAGGGCCGGGTTTGCCGGGCTGGCTTCTGAAGTTAATGGAGCGCTGGTGGCTACCGTATCACCTGCTGTCACACCAGCAGTTTGTGTTAGAATACTGGCCAACCGCCGCTGTTTGAGTTCGAGCTCTGATGTCGCGCTTAAAAAACGCTGCTGCACGTCCGCAAGTTCTGCTGCGAGCCGTGCATTGGAACCACGTAACGTATCAATCTGTGACTCACGGTCAACCAACGTCTCTTGCTGAAACGCAAAATTTACCGAAGCAAATGCAGACCATAACAAACTAAGGAGAAGAATGGCCATCCCGGCAAACTGAACCCCCGGCGGCAGGTTTGCATAACGAACGCGGCCTTGACTACGTATATAAAATTGTCGTTCCGGAAAAAGCTGCCCCCACACGTTAGCGGCGATCATTACGATCCCGTTTGACATCCAGCCCCCTTAACTTTTTTTATCACGACTCCCGCATCTCAACCGCCATTGAACCCTGATAGCCAAGTGATGTCTATCACTAGTTTAATGTTTTCTCCATTTTTTACGCAGCACCTCACCGTTACGGGATATATTGGCCAGAAATAAAACGACCGGCCCAGCCCCGGCCTGTTTTAATCCCGCTTTTATCAACTGCAATTCTGGACGCCTTCGTAGCTCACATACCGCCAGGAAGGCTAAAAATACTCAAGGCGCCAGC
>JAUSQH010000034.1 GCA_030652895.1 Alphaproteobacteria bacterium | reverse complement strand
TGGGTGCGGCCGGTGTTCATTGCGGCGGTTGCCGATGGCGTCGGCGGCGCCAAGGGCGGGCGCGAAGCGGCAGAATTATCGGTACGAAGTTTTTTTGACGGCTTCCATGCGCAGCCTGAATCCATCAGCGTAGAACAGGCGGCGGCCCGCACCCTGACGGCGATCAACCGCTGGACCCTGGCGCAAGGAAAAGCCGACCCGGCCCTGGCCGGCATGGCGACGACATTCAGCGCGCTGATCCTGCTTGGCCGGGAGGCGCATGTGGCGCATGTGGGAGACAGCCGGATTTACCGTTTAAGTGGCGCGCAATTTCATTGCCTGACCCGAGACCACATCCATCCGCATCCGGATCAATCCCACGTGCTGCTGCGCGCCGTCGGCATCGAGGAACATGTGCATGTGGATCACGAGATGGTGCGCATGGAGGCGTTCGACCGGTTTTTATTATGCTCGGATGGTGTGCATGGGACGCTGTCCGACAAACAGATTGAAGAGCATCTTTCCCGGCGCACGGCGGCCGAAGAAGCGGCAAGCCGCATTGTCAGCGCAGCACTTGACGCGGGCAGTCAGGATAACGCCAGCGCGCTCGTTATCGATATTCTCAGCCTGCCCGATCCCGACAATGCCAGTCTGGAGGCGGCGCTGGAATTTTTGCCGGTTGCCGAGCTGCCGAAAACAGGCGACACGATTGACGGATTTTTATTGGGTCCCCTGCTTTCGGATGGCCGCTACAGCCGTCTTTTTCACGCCACCGACGAGCGCGATAACCGGCCGCTGGTGATCAAATTTCCACACCCGCGCATTACCAGTGACGCCACGTACCGGACCGCTTTCGCCCGTGAAGCCTGGGTGGCGGCGCAGGTGCGCAGCCCCTATGTCGGGCAGATCGTCGAAACGCCGCCCGAGCGCCGCTCGCGGCTGTATTCAGTAATGCCGTTTTATGACGGCGAGACCCTGGAACGCCGGTTAACCCGGAAGCCGATGCTGAACCTGAAGGAAGGGGTGTGGATTGGAACCAGCCTTGCCAAAGGCGTGGCGGCGTTGCACCGGGCGGGCATTGTGCATCGCGACATCAAGCCGGAGAATATTCTGCTGCTAAAAAACGGCGAACTGAAGCTGCTGGATCTTGGCGTTGCGCTGGTGCCCAATATGACGGACCTGTCCCCGGACGCCATTCCCGGCACCGCGAGCTATATGGCGCCGGAAATGTTTGCGGGGGGCGCAGGCAGCGAACAATCCGACCTGTACGCGCTGGGCGTGACACTTTACAGGGCGTTTTCCGGCGGAACGTATCCGTATGGCGAGATCGAGCCGTTTTCCCGTCCGCGCTTTCGCACCCCGGCGCCGCTGTCATCGCTGCGGCCGGATTTACCCGGCTGGCTGGAATTCGCCATTATGCGCGCAATCAGGATCAATCCCGAACACCGCCAGGGGGATGTTGTGGAATTTGTGTTCGAGCTTGAAAACGGTCTGACGCGGGGGGCTGCGACCCCCGCATCGCGCATGTCGCTGTATGAACGCAACCCGTTGCGGTTCTGGCAGGTCACGAGCTGGCTGTTACTAGCGCTGCTCATGGCCGCGCTGGTGGCGCGCTAGCGCGGGCTACGCCTTGTCCGGGCCTATGCGCACCAACGCCTTGCCGAGATTGTCGCCACTGAACAAGCCGATAAATGCCTCCGGGGCTTTGTCCAGTCCGTCATAGACCGTCTCTTCCCATTTGATTTTGCCGGAAGCCACCCATCCGCCCATGTCAGCGGTAAAGGCAGGTATTTCAGCAAATGAATCTGACACGATAAAGCCCTGCATGGTGATACGCTTGCCAATAACATTGAACAGGTTGCGCACGCCCACCGGATCGGGATTATTATATTGGCTGATCATGCCGCAGGCAACAATCCGGCCAAGCGGGTTCATTGCCTCTAGGGCTGCTTCCAGATGAATTCCGCCGACATTTTCGAAATATATATCGACGCCTTTCGGCGCAGCTTCTTTAAGTGCGTTCGATAATCCATCACCAGCTTCGCGGTAGTTAATTGCGGCGTCAACACCAATAGCGTTTTTCAGCCAATCACATTTTTTGGCAGACCCGGCGGTGCCAACAACCCGGCATTCTCTGATCTTGGCGATCTGACACACCAACGCGCCGACCGCGCCCGCCGCAGCGGAAACAAAAACCGTTTCGCCCGGCTTTGGCTTGCCAATTTTTTGAAGCCCGTACCAGGCAGTCATGCCGGGCATGCCCAGCACCCCCAGATAGGCGCCCAGCGGCGCACCCAGCGCCATATCGATTTTCGATAAGCCCAACCCGTTGGTTACATGATATTGCCGCCAGCCGCCCAGCATGCCGGTAACATAATCCCCTGCTGCAAATGGACCACCATTTGACTCCACCACCTGGCCAACCGAACCACCGTCCAGCACCTCTCCCAACTCGAACGGCGGAACATAGCTGTCGCGCCCCGCCGTCATCCGCCCGCGCATATAAGGATCAACAGTCATCCAGATGTTCCGGATCAGCATCTGCCCTTGCGCAAGCGCTGGAAGATCGGCGTCCACAATTTCGAAAATATCTTTCGCCGGCAGGCCGTCCGGATAGCGTTTCAGCCTTACTTCACGGTTTTTCATAGCCATCTCCTGTTTTCAAATGTGCAGGTGTGAAAAATAAAACGCCGCAGGGAGTGGTTACTCAGACATATTGAGAAAACCCTTCGCCTACGGCGCTATAGGATAGCTAGGGCTTCGCAGCCCTGACTACAAGTGCGGTAAAACAACCACGCGTTACATGATCTTTTGCAGGCCCTTGGTTTTTTCCAGCATGCGTTCGACGATGGGGCCCATTTCCTTGGGATCCAGACGGTGGTCGAACTTTTCACGCGCTGCGCGTTCCCAGCCGTTATAGGTGCCAAAGCCGCCATTCATGGTTTCAAACACCCGGCCCGTCACATCCTTGGACTCCTTGCTGCCCAGCCATACCACCAGCGGTGAGACATTGCCCGGCGCCTGGGTGTCAAACTGACCCGGCTTCAGGTCGCGCTTAGGCATCAGGTTTTCCGTCATGCGGGTAAACGCGCCCGGCGAAATCGCATTGCAGGTCACATTCAACCGCGACAGTTCACGCGAGCCGACAATGGTCATCGCCGCGATACCGGCCTTGGCGGCGGCATAGTTCAACTGCCCCGGATTGCCGAACAGGCCGGAAATCGAAGTGGTGTTGATGATGCGCCCATCATTGGTACCGCCGTTTTTGGCGTTTTGCCGCCAGTAAGCGGACGCGTGGTGCATCGGACAGAAGGTGCCGGTCAGATGCACTTTGATAACCGCGTCCCATTCGGCCATTGTCATGTTGACCATCATTTTGTCACGCAGAATGCCGGCATTATTGACCACAACATCAAGCCCGCCAAAAGTATCAATGGCCTGCTGGATCATACGTCCGGCACCATTAAAATCAGAAATATCATCGCCATTGGCAACGGCCTGGCCGCCCGCAGCGGTGATCTCGTTGGCAACCTCCTGCGCCGCGCTCAGTTCCGCGCCTTCGCCGGAGACACTGCCGCCCAGATCATTGACGACCACTTTGGCGCCTTCTTTTGCGAACAGAAGGCTGTGTTCACGCCCCAGTCCGCGTCCGCCGCCGGTTACCACGACGATCCGTCCCTCACATAATCCCGCCATTTTTTTCTCCCTGCTGAGTTTGTTTAATTTCTAGAAGCGCACAAAATCGCCCCGCATTTGTCTGGCGTCAAGCCACTTGCACCAATCATAATCATTTAGCACGCAGCTCGGTTAGTGTAAAACAGCACAAAGACACCAGCCAAACAAGAAAGACAGGGAACGTACCATGAATTTCGACCTTTCTCCCGAACAGCAAGCCATTCGCGACAGCGTCTTGAAACTGTGCGCGAAATATGACGACGCCTACTGGCTGGAACGGGACCGTTCTGGTGAATTCCCGGAAGATTTTGCGGCGGACATGGCGGCTGGCGGCTGGCTGGGCATCGCGATGCCGACCGAGTATGGCGGCTCTGGCCTGGGGGTGACCGAGGCGGCAATCATGATGCAGGCGGTGGCGGAATCGGGTGCCGGGCAAAGCGGGGCGTCTGCCATTCACATGAATATTTTCGGTCCCAATCCGATTGTCGTGTTTGGCACCGAAGACCAAAAACGCCGCTTTCTGCCGCCACTGATTGCAGGCAAGGATCGCAGCTGTTTTGGCGTGACGGAACCTAATTCCGGCCTCAACACCTCAGCCCTGCAGACGCGCGCGGAATGGAATGGCAATCAATATATCGTCAATGGCCGCAAGATCTGGACCTCTACCGCGCAGACGGCGAACAAGATTTTGATGATCGTGCGCACGGGCGATCCGAAGCCAGGACAGAAGGCCGCAGACGGCCTCAGCCTGTTTTATACGGATTTCGACCGCGACTATGTCGAGGTGACAGAGATCGAAAAAATGGGCCGCAAATGCGTCGATTCAAATTCGGTGTTTATCGATAATCTTCCCGTGCCGCCGGAAAATCTGCTGGGCGAAGAAGGCAAGGGCTTTAAATATCTGCTGCATGGGCTGAACCCGGAACGCGTGTTGATCGCCGCCGAAGCGGTGGGGCTTGGCCGTGTGGCGCTGAAGCGCGCCGTGCAATACGCCAAGGAACGGGTGGTGTTCGGCCGCCCCATCGGCAAGAACCAGGGCATACAGCATCCGCTGGCCAAATGCTGGATGGACCTTGAAGCCGCCAACCTGATGATGTTCAAGGCGGCCGCGCTGTATGACGCCGGGCTGCCCTGCGGTGCGGAAGCCAACACCGCGAAATATCTCGCGTCAGAAGCAGGCTACCGCGCCTGTGAACAGGCGGTGCTGACCCTTGGCGGCATGGGCTATGCGAAAGAATTTCAGGTTGAGCGCTATTTTCGCGAGATCTTGATTTCCCGCATTGCACCGGTCAGCCG
>JAUSQH010000032.1 GCA_030652895.1 Alphaproteobacteria bacterium | reverse complement strand
TCGAGCGCGCGGATCTGCTGGACGAGAACGACAAGATGACGGCGGAAGGGAAGGATCACGCCACTTACGATTTCGTCCTGCTGGGTATCACCAAGGCTTCGCTGCAGACCCGTTCGTTTATCTCG
This sequence comes from Alphaproteobacteria bacterium, assembly GCA_030652895.1. Taxonomy (GTDB): domain Bacteria; phylum Pseudomonadota; class Alphaproteobacteria; order UBA11222; family UBA11222; genus UBA11222. Next base: position 1,680 of record JAUSQH010000032.1, on the reverse strand, counting down.
GCGGCGTCATTCCAGGAAACGACTCGGGTTCTAACCGAAGCGGCAGTGGCCGGGAAAGTCGACTATCTGGCGGGGCTCAAGGAAAACGTTATTGTTGGCCGGCTGATTCCCGCGGGGACCGGCGCCCTCATTAACGAAATGAAGGCCATTGCCATTAAGCGCGACCAGGAGATTCTGAGCGAGCAGAAAGTGGTAAAAGGGGCGATAGCCAGCGCCGGGGATCAGGTCCGGGCCGATGCCGAGGCCGTCTTTGCCAAGACTCCGGCGGCGGGCGATTAGGAGAAAGCCGAATAATAGCAGGTGAAAATTCAAAAAAATCACTTGTTTTAGGTTGACGAAACATGAAGGCGCGGATAAGGTTCGCGCACTTTCAGGTCATGGTCGTAGGTTCCAAGGTTCGGATCCTAAACACTGACCGGAAGGGAAATATATTCGTTTTGGCGCACGACCGGGTAGTGGCTTGGTCCTCTGCAAACATCCCAGGATAGGAACGGCAAGCGTCGTGGTCTGTCCTGGTCATAATTTTTATAGCCGTTTACTTGGCAAGTACTGGGACGTTCTTAATGCCGACAATTAACCAATTGGTTCGCAAGCCGCGCAAGGCTCCGGTTAAACGGAACAAAGTGCCGGCACTGGAAGCGTGTCCGCAAAAACGTGGCGTTTGTACGCGCGTTTATACGACGACACCAAAAAAGCCGAACTCGGCGCTGCGTAAGGTTGCACGTGTGCGTCTGACCAATAGTTTTGAAGTCACCAGCTACATTCCCGGCGAAGGCCATAATCTGCAAGAGCATTCAGTGGTTATGCTGCGGGGCGGCCGTGTCAAGGATTTGCCGGGTGTTCGCTACCACATTATCCGTGGTGTGCTCGACACCCAGGGCGTCAAGAACCGGCGTCAGCGCCGTTCCAAATACGGCGCCAAGCGGCCGAAATAGAGTTAGAGAGATCGATAGCTGATATGTCACGACGTCACCGCGCAGAAAAACGAGAAGTCCTACCCGACGCCAAATTTGGCGATATCGTGCTCACGAAGTTTATGAACTCGCTGATGTACCAAGGAAAAAAGTCGACGGCGGAAAGCATCACATACGGCGCGTTCGAAATTGTCGAGAAGAAAATCGGGCGCAGCCCGGTTGAGGTGTTTCGCGATGCGCTTGAAAACATCAAGCCAAATGTCGAAGTGCGCTCGCGGCGCGTTGGTGGCGCCACCTATCAGGTGCCGGTAGAAGTGCGCAATGAACGCCGCCAGGCGCTGGCAATCCGTTGGCTGATTAATGCGGCCCGCGCGCGTAATGAGAATACAATGGTCGAGCGTCTGTCCGGTGAGTTGATGGACGCCGTAAATAACAGGGGAGCGGCAGTGAAGAAGCGTGAAGACACCCATCGGATGGCGGACGCCAACCGGGCTTTCTCGCATTATCGCTGGTAATCAACTTAAGCTAAGGTTCCCTGATCATGTCCCGCAAAACCCCAATCGAGCATTACCGTAATATCGGCATCATGGCGCATATTGACGCCGGTAAAACGACGACGACAGAGCGTATTCTGTATTACACCGGGGTCAGCCACAAGATCGGCGAAGTGCACGAAGGTGCGGCGACGATGGACTGGATGGAGCAGGAGCAGGAACGCGGCATTACCATCACCTCTGCGGCGACGACCTGTTTTTGGCGCGACTAT
>JAUSQH010000010.1 GCA_030652895.1 Alphaproteobacteria bacterium | reverse complement strand
CCTGCTGGAGGTCGGCGAGGACGTAATCGGGCTTTCCATGGTCGCCATCGGAACCTCGCTGCCCGAGCTCGCCACCACCCTGGCCGCCGCATATCGCCGCCACGCGGATGTGGCGCTGGGCAACGTGATCGGCAGCAATATATTCAATCTGCTTGCGGTGATGGGCGCTACCGCCGTAATCGCCCCTGTGCCGGTGCCGCCGCATTTTCTCGCCCTGGATTTATGGGTGATGCTGGCGGCGGCGGCACTTTTGCTTTTCTTTGCCGTGACGGGACGTCCTGCGGGCCGGGGCGCCGGGGCCGCTTTCCTGCTGTCCTACGCCACTTATATGATCTGGCTGTTTCGATCCGGCGGCATTTGAATGTGTAGCCACGTCCCCAAATAGCGCGCTGATGACTGTCTCGCTCTGTTAAACCCGGCTTCGCCGCAAATACGGAGCGGACAAACGCGTTCGTGACTTGGTAATTCGCGCCCTTGACAGATCTAAGACGAAGTCTGGGATGGCGCGTCCTTAAGATCGTCCCATATATCGGCAAAGCCCTGATGGGTGTCAGCAAACAATTCGATCAGCTGCGGATCAAAATGTTCTTTGGGATCGATACGGTCATCGCCTTTGAGGATTATATCTGTCGCCTGCTCATGGCTGAAACCCGCTTTATAGGGCCGTTCAGACCGCAGGGCATCATATATATCGGCGACCTGCACGATGCGCGCGGACATGGGTATATCGGTTCCCGCGATTCCGTTGGGATATCCGCCGCCTGCCCATTTCTCATGATGGCTCAAGGCTATTTCTGCGGCAAGTTGCAGACGCGGGGAGTCGCATAATATCTTATGGCCGTACGTTGTATGCTGATCCATTTCAATGCGTTCGCTATCGTCAAGACGGCCTTTCTTTTTCAATACAGCCTGATCGACACTCATCTTGCCAACATCGTGAAGCTGGGCGCTATAGCGGATCTCGTTGCAGAAATTGTTTGGCAGTCCCATATGGCGCGCAATGAAGTAGCTATATTCATTGGTGCGGATAATGTGATTGCCCGTGCCTTCGTCGTGAATTTCCGCAGCCCGGGCGAGCAAGCCGACCGATAGCAAAAAAGCTTCTTCGGTTTGCTCCTGAAGATTGCCGATATGCGCGCGTTGATCGGCCAGTTGCTTATTGCGGCTTTGCAGGGTGCGATTTTTCAGGCGAATTTGATCCATCATGTCGGTGCGCTCGATGCTGGCGCCAATAACGCGCGCTACTGGCGCGACAATCGCCGCCATATACGGATCAAATGGAAGTATTGTATCGCCAGGCCCAACCCGGTTAATCAACTGAACAACGCCAATGACCTGATTGGCGTAATTCTTCAGAGGAAAACACAGCATCGAATGGGAGAGGTAATTATGCACCTCGTTGGCCGAATTGAAGGAATAGGGCTTGGAAGCATCAAGATTGTAGACATCATCAATTATCACGGTCTCGCCGGTAGCCGCGACATAGCCGGAGACGGTTTTATTATTTACGGGAACTTCGAAGTCCGCCGCCTTGACGCGGACGCGGTCGTTTTGCACATTGACCGCCTGTAAAGACGCCCCGCCGCGTTTACGCCGGACTATAAAAACTGTCCCTGCTTCGGCATCCGTCAGCATACGGGATTTTTTCAAAACCCGTGATAAGAGCTGCGACAGCGACTGACGAGGCTGGCGTTCTACAAACTCAAGAAACTCTTGAGCAAGGTTACGTTGGTAGTCCATTTCTCTAAGCCGTTAAACATTTTGTTTCATCAGGATTTATGACATGGGATCGTTTACTATGAATTAAAGATATAGGGACATTTCAGCATTAGTCTACCCTACTTTCGGCAATAGTCACTCCTTGGAGTGTTATCATCATCCATAGAGTAGCCAAGGAGATCCAGGAATGCGCCAGAATTTATCTGTGTTTCTTAAACTAAGTCTTTTTATATTTAGTATGTTTCAGTCACTTTCCGGACCAGTGGCCGCCAGGGATGTACCCCGCGTGGTCATGGCGACGGGTGCGATTACGGGTGGATATTATCTGCTCGGCGGCGGAATTTGCGCACAGGTGAATGCTGCATCGGGCACGGGAGGATTGCGCTGTGCGGTGGAGACAAGCAAGGGCACGGTTGCCAACCTGCAGGCGCTGCGCAATGGGCAGATCAATCTGGCGCTGGCGCAATCCGATTGGGTACATCACGCCTATGCAGGAGATGTAAGCCAGTTTTCCGGAAACAAGGCGTTCAAGGACGTGCGCGCTCTGATGTCGCTCACGGGGTCGCCTCTGGTGCTGCTCGCACGTGCCGATAGTAAGGTCAATGGGGTGGAGCGATTGGCTGGTACGCGCCTGGATATTGGCAAACCAGGTACGGGGCGGCGCGCGGCCATGGATGATTTGCTGGCTGTGATGGGGTGGGATTTGGGAAAATTCAAACTAGCTTCTGAGTTGCCGGAAGCAGAAGCCATCAAGGCGTTGTGCGGGGGCAAGCTGGATGCGCTGGCGCTGGCGGGGATTACGCCCGACCGCAATGTGACGCTGGCCATGCGCACATGCCCGTTGAAAATTGTCCCCATAAATGCGGCCATTGCGAAAAAGCTGATTGCCGCCAAACCCTACTATTCCATGATGACAATACCCAAAGGCAGTTATCCGGACGTGAAGGCTGATGTGCCAAGTATTGGCCTGCGGGTAATTCTGCTGGCGTCGGGGAAAGTGACGGAGAAAGACGCCTATACCGTTGTCAAATCCGTTGCCGGCAATCTGGAGGCCGTGCGCAAGCTGCATTCAAGTTTCGCCAGCATTGACCGGGATGGCCTGGCCAAGGCTGGAATATCCGTGCCGTTGCATAACGGCGCGGCGAAGTACTATCGCGAGGTAAAGCTGAAATAGGCAAAAATAAACCGGCGGGAAATCCAGCCGGTTTATTTTTTCCAGCAAAGACTACTCTATTTCGCCGACGCTTCTTTCAGGAAGGCTATGATGTTTGCCATGTCCGAGTCTTTCTTGATACCGGCAAAGGCCATCTTGTTCTTTGGAATAAAACCTTTGGGATCGCGCAGATATTTTTCGATGGTGGCCTCATCCCATACGGTGCCGCCTTCGCCCGCCGCTTTCATGGCGTCGGAATAGTTGAAGCCTTCCTGCGTACCCGCCGTACGGCCGACAATGCCATGCAGATTGGGGCCGATCTTATTGCCGTCCTCCGCCACTACCGAATGGCAGGCCTGGCACTTCTTGAAAACCTTTGCACCCTTCTCAGCGTCGCCTGCATCAAGCGCCAGTGCGTTACCGGCCAGTGCACCGGAAATTACCATCGCCAGCGCAACAGCGCGCGGGCCTAAATTAGGAACTTTCATAAAACACTCCTGCGTGGGTTGAATTCCGGCTGCCGCCGGATGGACTGAACAGACAAAACAAAGTGGTGCTGATTTACAACCATCCGCCTTTTGGGGCAAGTAATCAGAAAATTTGGCCTAAAATGCGGCAAAGCCGTTAAGGCTATGCTAAAAAAACGCAGATTTGTGAGATGAGGGTGTGCAAGCAATGGACCTGACCGAGCTGATGGCAAGTTTACCCAAGGATCGCCTGAAAAAGATGGTGCGGGCTGGGCGCCAGGTTCAGGAATGTTACCGCCTGTTGCAGAAAACCGGCGCCAATGTGGTCGGACAGGTTCTGGCCCATCAGGACACTTTTTATCAGTGGAACCATTACCCCAAAGGGGATGTGTTCGACCGCGAAACCTTCAGCCAATATTATTATCACGCGCATCGCGGCGCAGAGGGCGAACATGGCCATTTTCACACCTTTATGCGGGCGGGCGGCATCGCGCCGGGTGTTGAACCGGCCCCCTATACGGGCGAATGGCAGCGCCCCATGGACAAGGACGCCATTGCGCATATCATCGCCATTTCGATGGACCCCAAGGGCTTTCCTACAGCCTTGTTCGGCGTCAACCGCTGGGTGACCGGCGAAACATTTTACCACGCCAAAGACGTCATCAAAATGATCGATCATTACAAAATCGATCATACGTTTCCATGTATGGCGACGAACATATGGATAGGCGCCATGGTCCACCTGTTCTATCCGCAAATCTGCGTTTTGCTGTATCAGCGTGATGCGGCCATCGAACTGCGGCAAAAGGAATATCCCGACAAGGATATTTACGAAGACCGGCAGCTGGAGATCACCTCTTTTTTACCCATCTCCGTCGACGAACAGATCGCCGCGATGGATAAAGTGCTGGCCTGACGCCACATAAAGGTTAATCTGGGAGTTACTCCACCTTGCCCTTGCGGCGCACCCACGTTAGAGAATATTCATATACGACCATGGCCAAAAGCGATCTCATTCTCTCACTCGTTCGAGCTGGCGCAGTCGGCGACAAGACTATGCTGCGCTCTACAGTTGAGGCGCTCATGGCTGACGAGCGCGCCAAGAGTCATCATATCCTCGCAGATCGGCTTCAGCGCGCCTTGCAAAGCGTTTCAGTAACTTCATCTTCCCTGACAAACACTCAGCCTGCCCAAGCCAATGGCCGAGATACAATTTTAGAGCAAACGCCCCGTATCAGATTTAATGATTTGGTCCTGACACTTCCAGCTAGCAAAGAAGGCAAACAACTTGTTGAAGAGCATATGCGTGCGGATGTGCTACGCGCACACGGGTATGAGCCACGCCATAGAGTTTTATTGTCGGGCCCTCCCGGAAATGGAAAGACTTCTTATGCGGAAGCAATAGCCGAAGCCCTTGCCTTGCCATTTTTTGTGGTTCGCTATGACGCCCTGATTGGCAGTTATCTGGGTGAAACAAATACGCGTCTTCGCAAACTTTTTGATTATGTTCGCACACAACCCTGCGTTTTATTTTTTGATGAGTTTGATTCAATCGGCAAAGAGCGCGGAGACACCCATGAGACTGGGGAAATTAAACGCGTTGTTTCCTTCCTGTTGATGCAGATAGACCAGCTGCCCAGTTACGTATTGACGATTGCCGCAACAAACCATGCTGAACTGCTGGACCGCGCCGTGTGGCGTCGATTTCAGTTGAGAATCGCATTTCCAGAGCCAAAACCGCATGAAATAGCCGTATTTCTTGAAAAAATTCTTATGTCATGGCCTGAGCACCCCAGGATTGCAGCGAAATCGTTAGCGGCGCGTCTTGGCGCGATGTCATATGCAGAGGCTGGTGATTTCTGTCAAAATGTGCGCCGCAGGCATATTCTTGGGCTTGGCGAGATCGGCATCGATTCGGCGATTTCCGTTGAACTCGATTTGTGGGCCGCACGCGTAAAACCTGAGGCAATGAATGGCAAGCGACCCGACAAAACCACTGCTCCGGCTAAGCGTCGGCGAGCCGCAACAGAGAGCGAAGGGGAAAGGAGGATCCGGAAAAAAACCGGAACCATTTAGCGCCGAGCACCAACGAGCTGTTATTGGACCGAAATTTGATCGACTAGCTTCGGTTCTTGCAAACGATCAAAGCGGCCTTGAGTTGCGCAGTGATCCGAGCGCGCTTGCGCCCGAACGGTTGCTTGTTTTTGAAGTAAGAGGTTCAATCCAAACTTTTGCCAATGCTATACAGCGCGTTACTGGCCTTGAATTAATTGATGAGGAGGAGCTTAAAGGTGACGAGCAAGATGATAAACCCGCAGTCTATCTTCTCGTTCCTGACGCCACGGCCCTGGGACAGATTGTTTCCCTATGGAGACGCTGGCTAGACGGGGAGCCGGCCGAAAGAGGTTTCGCAGCTTGGCGGGACGTATTTGCAACACTGAGGAATGTCCGGCCATGGGGTCCGCAGGACAGGGTTCGAGACGACGAACGGGACATTATTGCCGAAGAAATTGACGGCAAATTGGATACTGATCGAATTCGTCTTGAGATTGAACTTGTATTCAGAGCCGACGAGGCACGTGGCGCTCAAACAGAAGATAACATTCAGCAACAGATTATTGCCTCGGACGGGCGGATCGTAAGCCGATGCCGAATTGCGGATATTGGCTATCACGCCGTTTTGGCTGATTTACCCGTTGTTGCGGTACGAAGCATCATAGATCGCGCGCAGGCAGGCATCGCCGGACTTGATTTTGTGATGCACATTCGACCGCAAAGCCTGGCGACCGGTATTGAGGTGGCCGAACCGGAAAGTGCATTGCCGGTTGCTCCCGTGACTGTAAGCGGATCACCAATACTGGCATTACTGGACGGCGTTCCGGTTGCACAACACCCCCTCTTGGCGGGATCCCTGATTCTTGACGATCAGTTCGGTCTGGAGCCCCTTACCCAGGTTGCTGATCGCAACCACGGCACTGCAATGGCCTCACTCATTATGCATGGAGATCGGAACAGTACGGAGCAACACCTTGGCCGTCAGTTGCACTGTGTTCCCGTTCTTGGTCCGGGCGATGGATTTCCTGAAGACCGCCTGATAGTGGATATTATATATCAGGCGGTATTGGGCTTACGAGGCGGGGATAATCCGACGGCACCGGATGTGTTGATGGTAAATCTCTCATTAGGCAATGCACGAAAGCCATTTCAGGGGCAACTTTCGGCATGGGCGCGCCTGCTGGACCGTTTATCGTACCGTTTCGGAATTCTTTTTCTAGTCAGCGCGGGCAATCATGGAACCCCATTTGACGTTCCTAATTTTGATAGTTGGACGGATTTCGAAAGCGCGGCATCTGATCAGCGAGCACAAAGTGTGGTCCATGCCTTGGGTCAATTGATAACCGGGCGGCGTCTGCTGGCCCCTGCAGAAACTGTCAATGGGCTTACCGTTGGGGCGGCCAATGTTGATGCGGTATTATCTCCAGATCGGCTCTCGGCAAGAACCAATATTGATCCGTTTCCCGCTATGACGATTTCCAATCCCTCAAGCGCCCTCGGTCCCGGTTTTGCCAATAGCGTAAAGCCGGATATTTTAATGCCAGGATCACGGGAACATATCCGTTTTGTTTCCAGTCGCACCCCATTGTCCGCAATTCCAAGTGGCCCGATGCGTGCGCATGGTCTGAAAGTTGCGGCACCCCCAAGAGGGGGAATAGAGCCTGGTCTTGGCTATACGAATGGCACAAGCGCCGCGACTGCGCTAGCGTCTCGAACCTGTCATCAAATCCACGACGCGCTGGAAGTAGCTTACGGCAAAGCATTTACCTCGTTAAGTCATATACAACGCGCGGTATTGTTGAAGGCCCTATTGGTTCACTCAGCCGCATGGCCAAAAGACGCATCCGATCTAATTAGGCAGGTGCTGGGACCGGCCGATAACAGAAAGCATGTCCAACAGAAGGACAATATCCGGAGATTTCTCGGCTACGGTCTCGCTGACCCGGATTTAGCTATTGCCTGTGTTGATGATCGTGCAACCTTCTGGGCTGTTGGCGTATTGCCGCCCAAACAAAAAGCGGGGATCAAGGTTCCCGTCCCCATTTGCATCAGTGGCAAAGCACAACCACATGCGCTCAATGCGACTTTGGCATGGTTCACGCCGGTGCATCCGGGACGGCAAACATATAAGGCTGTCCGCCTTAAACTTGAAGATCCTTCCGAGCTTCAAATACTCAGCGTAGGTGGCGCTAAAGAACAGCCGGATCAGAATCAGGGCCGCAAGGGCACCGTTTTTTCACGCCGATGGGAGGGTAATAAAGCGCCGGCCATTAGTACTGATCAGGTAATCCGCTTCGAAGTCCAGCGTGAACCCGATCAAGGCATACCAATTGACGAATCCATTCCTTTTGGCCTTGCAATCACGCTAACCATGCCTGGCGTCACCCAAATTTACGAAGAGGTTCGCGCCCGCTTAGCCTTAGCCATCGCGCCAAGGATCGAAGTCTTTTAATTGTGACCTTTTTTACCCATCTCCGTCGACGAACAAATGGCCGCGATGGATAAAGTGCTGGCCTGACGCCACATAAAGGTTAATCTGGGAGAACCATGTTTTGAGGAGCGCCCATGCCAGTTTTACCGAATTCCCTGGAAGCCCGTGATGTCGCCAGTGTGCTGCATCCCTATACCAATATGGCCAGTTTTCCACAGGCGGGGCCGTTCCTGATTGATCGTGGTGAAGGCGTCTATGTCTTTGACCGCGAGGGTAATGGTTATATTGAAGGCATGGCGGGGCTGTGGTGCACGTCGCTGGGCTTTAATGAAAAAGAACTGATCGAAGCCGCCACCGCGCAGATGCACAAGCTGCCCTTCTACCATGTGTTCGGCGGCAAGGGGCATGAAGGCGCGATAGAGCTTGCCGATAAGCTCAAGGCCATGATGCCGTTCAAGGCGGGCAAGGTGTCGTTCTGCGGATCGGGGTCCGAGGCGAATGACACCCAGGTCAAGCTGGTCTGGTACTACAACAACATCACCGGGCGCCCGAAAAAGAAAAAAATCATCAGCCGGATCAAGGCCTATCACGGGGTAACCGTCGCCACTGCCAGTCTGACCGGTCTGCCACATCTGCATGCGGACTGGGATCTGCCCATTGCAAATATTCTGCATACGGATTGCCCGCATTATTACCGCTTTGCGCAAGATGGCGAAACTGAAAGCGAATTCACCACCCGGCTGGCCAATAATCTGGACGCCATGATTCAACGTGAAGGGCCGGACACGATCGCCGCCTTTATCGCCGAACCGATCATGGGGGCGGCGGGCGTACTTATTCCGCCAGCGGATTATTTTGAGAAAATTCAGGCGGTGCTGGGCAAATATGACATTCTGTTTATCGACGACGAAGTGATCACCGGCTTTGGCCGCACCGGCAACATGTTCGGCGCGGAAACATTTGGCCTGCGCCCCCAAACCATGTCGCTGGCCAAGGCGCTGTCGTCGGCCTATGTGCCGATCGGCGCGGTGATCCTTCCGGAATTCATGGATGAAGCGATTGCCGAAGGCAGCCGCCGCAATGGCAGCTTTGGTCACGGCTTTACCTATACCGGGCATCCGCTGGGCTGCGCCGTGGCGCTGAAAACGCTGGAGCTTTATGAGCGGCTGGACATTGTAAACCGGGTGCGCCGGGTCATGCCGCTGTTTCAAAAGCGGCTGGCCAAACTTGCAGGTCATCCGCTGGTGGGCGAGGTGCGCGGGGTTGGCCTGATCGGCGCGCTGGAACTGGTGGCGGACAAAGCCACCAAGCGGGCATTCAAGCCTGCGCAGGGGGTTGGCCTGACGGGGCAGAAATGGGTCCAGGCCAACGGGCTGATCGTGCGCGCCATTGGCGACAGCCTGGCGCTGTGCCCGCCACTGATCATTACCGAAGAAGAAATTGACCTGATGTTCGACCGGCTGGAACGCGGGTTGAATGAAACAGATGGGCAGGTTACGCGCGAGGGGTTACGCTCCGCATAAAAACAACATACGGGGGAAGACGCGATGAAAACGCTGAAAATCGGCGATGTTACGGTAGACCGGGTACAGGAATGGGCGGGAAACCTGTTCGATGTGGCCAGCTTCTGGCCCGGGCGTTCGTGGGATGCGATTGAGGGTGAGCGGGACTGGCTGGAGCCGCATTTTCTTCTGCCCAAGGATAAAATGAAAAAAGGCGTGCTGCAGGCCAGCCTGCACTCATTTCTGATCCGCACCCCCAAACACACTATTCTGGTCGATACCTGCGTCGGCAACGATAAACCTCGCAGCGGCCTGCCTGCCTGGAACATGATGCAATCGGATTATCTGGCGAAGATTGCGGCGCTGGGCGCCAAGCCGGAGGAAATCGATTATGTCATGTGCACCCATCTGCATTTCGATCATGTCGGATGGAACACCAAATTGCTGGATGGCCGCTGGGTGCCGACCTTTCCCAATGCGCGTTATATCTTCGCCAAGACCGAATATGAGCATTGGCTGAAAGACCCTTCGTCGCACGCCATGGACGGCGCGTTCGAAGACAGTGTTCTGCCCGTGGTCGAAGCGGGGCGCGCCGATCTCGTGAAAAGCGATTTCGCCATTGATGATACGGTCTGGCTGGAGCCCACGCCGGGTCATACGCCGGGTTCAGTCTGCATCAATCTTTCAAGTAGCGGCGGCAGCGCGATTTTCACCGGCGACGCCATCCATCACCCGATCCAGATCGCCTATCCGGATTGGAGTACGTCATTTTGTTCCGACGCCGTTGGATCAGAAGCATCGCGGCGCAAGATTATCAATAAGATTTGCGACACGGACACCTATCTTCTGACCGCACATTTTATGGACCCGACCATCGCCCGCGTGGTGCGCAACAAGGACCGCTGGAAACTGAAGGTATAAGCATGTCAGCAACAGCACACCCGCAACGCCGCCATATCTATAACAGCCTGATGACGGACAGCCGCCGCTGGGATGGGTTCAAGCCCCGCGATGGAGACGTCATCATTTCGACGCCGCCTAAATGCGGCACCACCTGGACGCAAATGATCTGCGCCCTGCTGATTTTTCAGAAAACCGGATTTGAGCTCAAGCTTCGAGACTACACCCCCTGGCTTGATGCGCCGCTAAAACCGATAGCGGAAGTCCTTGGCGTGCTGGAGGCGCAAACCCATCGCCGCTTCATCAAGACGCACACGCCACTGGATGGCCTGCCCTATTTCGAGAACGTCATCTATCTTTTCGTGGCGCGCGACCCTCGTGACGCTTTCGTCTCGATGGGCAATAACATGCAGATTTTAAACCCCGACGTAATGGCCAAAATGGCGGCTAGTGCTCAGGAGCGAAGCATTGCCCTGCATCCTCCGGGGGCGGATGTTCATACCAGGTTCCGTGAATGGATGAACGCGGACGCCATTGGCCGAGACCCTGCCAAGGCCCCGGAGACACCGGATTCCGATATATTGCGCCATGCACAGACTTTCTGGGATTTCCGGCATCTGCCGAATATCCACCTGCTGCATTACGGGGATATGAAGGCCGATCTTGATGGCCAGATGCGCCGCGTCGCCAGCGCACTCGGTATAAGCGTTGACGAGGCCCTATGGCCGGAACTGGTGGCGGCGGCAGGCTTTGGGGCGATGAAGGAAAATGCCGACAAACTGGCGCCCGGCCCGGGCCATCCCGATCCATGGCTGGATAGCTCGCGCTTTTTCAATAAGGGCACGCACGGCCAGTGGCAAGAAGTGCTGGGCGCCCCGGAACTGGAAGTTTACCGGCAGGCAATGGCGGCGCGGATCGAACCGGAGCTTGCCCGCTGGCTGGAGCACGGCTGGAACGGGTAAGCGCCCATAACGATAAGGGGAAATGCAATGAAAACGCTGAATATCGGCAACGTGACCGTGGACCGGGTGCAGGATTGGTGGGGTCCGGTGTTTCATGTGCCAGACACGTGGCCCGGCAGCACCTGGGAACAGGTGGAGGCCCAGCGCGACTGGCTGGAGCCGCATTTCATGTACCCAAAGGGGCAGGGCAAGGAAGGCGTTCTGGATGTCAGCCTGCATACCTATGTGATCCGCACACCGCACTTCAATATTCTGGTGGACACCTGCGTTGGCAATGACCGCAAGCGCGCCGCCATCCCGGAATGGAATATGATGAATACAGACTATCTGGCCAAGGTCGCTGCGTTTGGTTTACAGCCCGAAGATATTCATTATGTCATGTGTACGCATCTGCATTTTGATCATGTGGGCTGGAACACCAGATTGCTGGATGGCCGCTGGGTCCCGACCTTCCCCAACGCGCGGTATATTTTTCATAAAGCCGAATATGACTACTGGAAAGATCACCAGGATCATTTCGCCATGGATAATTCGTTTGCCGACAGCGTCCTGCCTATTGTCGAAGCCGGACGCGCCGATCTGGTGAAAAGCGATTTCGCAATTGACGATACGATCTGGCTGGAACCCAGCCCCGGCCACTCGCCGGGCCACGTCTGTATCAATCTTAAAAGCGGCAAGGACAGCGCGTTGTTCACCGGCGATGCCTTCCATCACCCGGTCCAGGTCGCCTATCCCGAATGGGGCATTTTCGCAGACACCGACACGCCGGGATCAACTGCCTCGCGGCGCAAGATCATCGACAGGATTTGCGATACGGACACCTATATCATGGCGGCGCATTTCATGGATCCGACCATTGCCCGCATCGTGCCCAACAAGGACCGCTGGAAGTTGAAGGTATAATCATGTCGACACCCGCGCGCCCGGAGCGCAAGTATATCTACAATAACATGATGACGGACAGCCGCCGCTGGGATGGTTTCAAGCCCCGCGATGGCGACATCATCATCTCGACGCCGCCCAAATGCGGCACCACCTGGACGCAGATGATCTGTGCGCTGCTGGTCTTCCAGAAAGTCCCGCTGGACCGTAAGCTCAGCGATTATACGCCCTGGCTGGATATGCCGGTGAAACCCGTTGAAGAAACGCTCGGGATTTATGAAACCCAAACCCATCGGCGTTTTATCAAGACCCATACGCCGCTGGATGGTATTCCCTATTTTGATAACGTCACCTATCTGTTCGTGGCGCGCGATCCGCGCGATGCGTTCATCTCGATGGGTAACCATCAGAAAAACACCAACCCCGAGGCGATGCAGCATTTCATGCAGGCGATGCAGGGGCGCGATGTGGTGATGCAGCGGCCGTCCGGGGATGTGCTGACCCGGTTCCGCAACTGGATCAGCGCCAGCGGCATTCCCGAAGAAGGCGTACCGACAGAGTTTAATATTTTGCACCACGCACAGACATTCTGGAAATTCCGGCATCTTCCAAATATTCATCTGTTCCATTACAGCGATATGCGGGCCGACCTGGCGGGCCAGATGAGGCGCGTGGCGGATGCCGCGGGTATCACAGTTGATGCGGCGTTGTGGCCGAAGCTGGTGGAGGCGGCAGGTTTCGAGCGGATGAAGGAGAACGCGGACGCCCTGGCCCCGACATCGGCGCACCCAAACCAGTGGCGTGAAAACGCCCGTTTCTTTAACAAAGGCGAGCATGGACAGTGGCAGGGCATTCTGGGTGACGAAGAGCTGGCGCTCTATCGTCAAGTCATGGACAAACGCCTGGAGGCGGAGCTTGCCCATTGGCTGGAGCATGGCTGGAACGGGTGAACTATGCCCCGGCGCGCCGGGCCACCAGAATGGCGAAACCTCCGGCAAGAAACATCATCACCGCATATATGCCGGGGGTAAGAATCAACCCCGGCTCCTTCAGCAGGGTGCCGCCGATCAGATAGGCCGTGGCGGCGTTCTGTACGCCAATTTCGATCACCACAGTCATGGTGCGCACTGTATCGAGCCGCGCCAGCGCGCATACGGCATAACCAGCGGCGGTCGCACCCGCAAGCAGCATTAGCACGGCGGCAAAGGCGTATTGCAGATCGCGCAACTCAACACCGGTGGCCACCAGCCCCCCTGCCGCCACCAGACCAATGAGCAGAATGATCGCAAGGACGCGGAAATACCGTTCCGCACGCGTTGCAAAGGCCGGGAAAAAATGCCTGATACCCATGCCCGTGAACATGGGTATCAGAATGATGGTGCCCAGTTGCGCCACCGTGTCGAGAAAATCCAGACGGACCGCCGCCGCCATGCCCGCGAAATGCGCCATGCCGAACCCGACGACAATGGGAATGGTGAACACGGTAATGACGCTGCTGATCGCGGTCAGCGTTACCGCCAGCGCCACATCGCCGCGTCCCGCATAAACGATCGCGTTGGACACCGCACCCCCAGGACACGCCGCCAGAATGACCAGCCCGCCCGCCACCAGTGGCGGAAAATTCCACAACGACAAAACCCCAAAGGCTGTCAGCGGCAACAGCACCGCATGTCCCAGAATGCCCACCAGCGCCGGGCGGGGAGCGCGGAAAACCCGCGAGAAATCGGTCCCCGTCAGCGACAGGCCCAAGCCGAACATCACCGTCATCAGCACTATGGGAAACGCGATCTGCGTCCCGATTTCCTGTGGCGTCATTTTCGGCCCCCGTTTGTATCGCGCCTGAGATCTTGATCTAGGCCAAGCACTTGTAGGTTATGGTATTTTAAGTCATCATGCCCTGCTTTGGCAGGGATACAAAAAGGAATATTAATGGATATTCTATTGCTTAGCGTTATTGGCTTGCTGGTTTTGATTGCCCTTACGGGCGTCAAAATCGTGCCGCAATCTCAGGAATATGTCGTTGAGCAATTTGGAAAATACACCGTTACGCTTCCCGCGGGACTAAACTTTATTGTTCCGGTCCTGAACCGGGTGGCTAGCAAAGTCAGTATACTTGAACGGCAATTACAGCCGCAGCAAATCAGTGTCATCACCAAAGATAATGTGGAGATACATCTGACCGCTGCCGTTTTCTTTCGCATCATTGACGCCGCGAAATCCGTTTACCGGATCACGGATATTGATGCCGCGGTCAAAACTACGGTCACCAGCATCGTGCGTTCCACCGGCGGACAAATGGAGTTTGATGAAATCCAGTCGAAACGCGAATTCATCAGCGAAAAAATCCAGGCTTCCTTATCGGAGGCGTGCGCTATCTGGGGCATAGACATCACGCGAACTGAAATTCTTGATGTTTCCGTTGATGACGCCACCCGTCTCGCGATGCAGCAACAATTAAATGCTGAACGTGAACGGCGCGCCGCGGTTACCAAGGCCGAAGGAGATCGCCAGGCGCAGCAACTCAGAGCCGATGGCGATTTATACACCGCGCAAAAACAGGCAGAGGCGCGCCGCGTACTTGCCGACGCCGAAGCCTACGCCACTACGCAAGTCGGCACCGCCATTCAGGCGAGCGGTCAGCCCGCCATCGATTTCGAAATTATGAAGCAGCAAATCCATAGCATCACCGATCTCGCAAAATCTCCGAACTCAAAGCTTCTGGTGATTCCTACCGACGTGACGAAATCGCTTGGCGGTCTGGCGGTGCTTCTCGAAACCTTGCGGGCAAAATGAGTTTTATTCACACGACCCTCGCGCAGCATCCGGCGATTGCATGGGCAGTGATCGGAGTCGCGCTGCTGATCGTGGAAGTGTTGCTTCCCGGCGGGTTTTTTGTATCGTTTGCAGCCGCAGGGTTACTTTTAGCGCTGGCCGCGCTGGCCGGAATTTTGCCTGCGCAGATATTGTGGCAGGTTACACTGTATTTCGTGCTTGGCGTTGGGCTTATCCCTGTCAGCCGTATTCTGTTGCGGCGTTTTGTTGACCGGACCCCCGATATCAACGAGTATTAGAACAGCAATAGGGAGACAATCTATGCTGGCAAAACCGTTCAGACCCATACAATTTGGTGAAATCAATATTGATCGTTGTGTTGAACATGAAGGCGACTTTTTTCCGCCAGCCAGGATGTTTCCGCTATCCACCCCCGAAGCGGTAGATGGGGAGCGCGACTGGATGGAGCCACATTTCATAAAACCAAAATCCGCCGGTGGCCGCATGCAGGCCGGACTGTTCGCCTATGTGATCCGCACCGGCAAACATACGATTCTGGTCGACACCTGTGTCGGGAACGACAAGCCGCGCGCCTTTAGTCCCGCCTGGAATATGAAAAAGACCAACTGGCTGTCCGATCTGGCCAGCATGGGCGTCGCGCCTGAATCTGTCACCCATGTCATGTGCACCCATCTGCATGTGGACCATGTGGGCTGGAACACGCGGCTGGAAAACGGCCGCTGGGTGCCGACTTTTCCCAATGCACGCTATATTTTCCACAAGACAGAATATGACCATTGGCTGACCGATCAGGATGCTGTGGGCATGGATGGCTGCTATGACGACAGTATTCTGCCGGTCGTCGACGCGGGCCTGGCCGATCTGGTGAAAAGCGATTTCGCCATAGATGACAGCATGTGGATTGAACCCAGCCCCGGTCACACGCCGGGCCATATTTTTATCAACCTGAAGGGCGGTGGGAAAAGCGCGCTGTTCACTGGCGACAGCTTCCACCATCCGATCCAGGTCGCCTATCCCGAATGGTCCAGTTTTGCCTGCACAGACAAGGAACAGTCGGCCGCAACGCGGCAAAAGACTGTCGAGCGGCTTTGTGATACGGATACCTATATGCTGGGAGCGCATTTTGCGGCGCCCACTGCGGGACGGGTGCGGCGCAAGGGCAGTCGCTGGAAGCTGGAAGTCTAACAGGAGGAAGCCATGCAACTCATCATCAATGGGCAAACCAGGGACGTCGATGTAGAGGCGGAAATGCCTCTGTTATGGGTGCTGCGCGACACACTGAACCTGACCGGCACAAAATTTGGCTGTGGGATTTCCGCCTGCGGCGCCTGTACGGTTCTGGTGGACGGGGTGGCGACACGATCATGCTCCGTACCCGTAAGCTCGGTTGTTGGCGCCAGCATCACCACCATCGAGGCGCAAACCGTTCCCGATACATTGCAGAGCAAAGTACAACAGGCCTGGATCGCACATCAGGTGCCGCAATGCGGCTATTGCCAATCCGGCCAGATCATGGCGGCAGTCGCACTGCTCACGGAAAATCAGGCGCCAACCGACGCCGACATTGATGCGGCAATGAGCAATGTCTGCCGCTGTGGAACCTATGGACGCATACGCGCCGCCATTCATTCACTGGCGACAGTATAGGAGGCCCAAAATGGTTATGATCACACGACGCAAACTGATGGTCAGCGCCGGTCTGGTTGGCGGTGGCGTTCTGCTGGGCTACGCGATGGCGCCGTTTTCCACGATTGACCGGGCGCGCAAACTGGCCGGCGGCGACGACGCCCTGTTGGTCACCTGGGTAAAAATCACTCCGGACAATCGCGTGACGGTCATTGTCCCGCATTCGGAAATGGGCCAGGGGGTGCATACCGCCATGCCGATGATGCTGGCGGAAGAACTGGATGCTGATTGGGCGCTGGTCAGCATGGAACAGGCACCCGCCGATATGGCGTTCGCCAACGGCGCGCTGGCCAAAGGCTATCTGGGTGCGGCCGACCCGTCTGTTCCGAAATTTCTTTCAGGACTGACGGATTTTAGTTCGCGCAAAATTGCCGAATTCATGAATTTACAACTCACGGGCGGCAGCACGTCGGTGCGTTTCACTGGCGTCGTTGGCATGCGCCATGCTGGGGCGGCGGCGCGCTGGATGCTGATTCAGGCGGCGGCAAAAGAATGGAATGTTGCGGCTGATGAAATCACCACAAAAGAAAGCAAACTATTTCACCTCGGCAATGGGCACAGCGCCAGTTATGGCGACATGGCGTCAAAGGCGGTAGAGTTCGATCCGCCCGCCAATCTGCCGCTCAAAGATCCCAAACTTTATACGATTGTCGGCGCGCCCATTCAGCGTTTCGATATTCCCGCAAAGGTAAACGGATCGGCAATCTATGGCGTTGACGTGCGCATGCCGGGCATGATGTTCGCGGCCATCAAGGCCTGTCCGGTGTTTGGCGGAAAACTGAAAAGCTTTGACGCCAAAGCCGTAAAAAATATGCGGGGCATAAAGTCCGTACACAGCGTAGGCGAAAACGCGGTGGCGGTCGTCGCCGACAATACCTGGCGCGCGCATCAGGCCATCGCGGCTCTGCCGGTAACCTGGGACGAAGGCCCCAATGCCGCACATAGTTCCGCCTCAATATTTGCGGGCATGCAGGCGGCACTTGAGAAAGGCGAGTTTGAAAGTGATTATGATTTTGGCGATGCCGACGCGGCGACCAAATCCGCCGCGCGGGTGATCGAGGCAAGCTATGCCGTGCCCTATCTGGCGCACGCCACGATGGAGCCAATGAATTGCACGGCGCATTTTTCCGGCGGCAGGCTGGAAGTGTGGGGCGGCTTTCAGGATGGACTGGGGGCGCGCGTTTTCGCCGCAAAAGTGGCCGGGCTCCCCGTCGAAGACGTAACCCTTAACCATGCCGCCATGGGCGGCGGTTTTGGGCGGCGCGGTTCTACGCTGAATTATCTGGAGCAGGCGGTGCTGCTGGCCAAGCAGGTTGATCATCCTGTCAATCTGATCTGGTCGCGTGAAGAAGACCTCACCCAGGATAATTACCGCAACGCCTCGGTTGCGAATATGCGCGCCGGGCTTGACGAGGCAGGCCGCCCGGTAAGCTGGCAGCAGGATTACACGGAAAAACGCGATCCGGAGGACGCCACCTGGATTCCCTATGCGATTTCAGACCGGCGCGTGCGCGTCGTCAGTGGCACCGATCCCATTCCATTCGGCCCATGGCGCAGCGTGGCGCATTCCCAGCACGGCTTTTTCATCGAATCCTTCGTCGACGAACTGGCCCATGCGGCGGGGCGCGATCCGTTTGAATTCCGCCGTGACTTAATGGCGGAAGCACCCGAACAAAAAGCAGTGCTCGAAGCCGCAGCATCTATGTCCGGATGGGGAACGCCGCTGCCGCTAGGCCGGGCGCGCGGCATCGCGCTGCGCCAGTCCTTCGGCACGATCGTTGCGCAAGTGGCCGAGGTTTCAGTTAGTCCCGAAGGTCAGGCGCGTGTGCACAAGGTCTGGTGCGCCGTTGACCCGGGCGAAGTGGTCAATCCCGATACCTTTGCCGCGCAGATGGAAAGCGGTATCATTTACGGGCTGACCGCCGCCCTTTACGGCGAGATCAGCATCGCCAAAGGCCGCGTGGTGGAACAGAATTTCCCGGATTATGAAATGATCCGCCAGGCGGACGCGCCAGCGATCGAGGTGAAGCTGATGCCGTCGGGCCGCCCCACCGGGGGCGCGGGCGAGCCGGGCACGCCCCCCATCGCCGCAGCAGTCGCCAATGCAGTGTTCAGCCTGACCAAACAGCGCATCCGTTCGCTGCCGCTGCGCAAGCATGATCTGCGCGGCGGTATCGAACAGGCGAAGGCGGGTTAGTCTGACTTTGATGCGCCGCCGAATATCTGCAAAAAATCGTCGGTGGTGTTGACCTTCGGCATCGGCGTTGCGGGAATGGGAACATCCAGAAACGCGCATAGTCGTTCCCAGCCCTGCGCCAGATCGTAGACCAGAAGGCGGTCTGCGGAAATAGCTCTTTTGACCTCGGCATTATGGCGCTCATAGACCGCGATGGCATGATCGCGGTCATCAATATTTCCGTCAAAGGTTTTTTTGAAAATCAGCTCATAGGCCATGCGCCCACGATTATCATCCGGCTTCATCCGGCGCGGCATTCTTGTGAATATGGTTTTGTTGGCGCTGTCGAACCAGGCGTTCGCGTCGCGCACGGTCAGGATCACTTTGGCTTTGGGGTAATATTCCGCCAGCTCCGCATAATAGGCGCAACTCGGCCAGTCGACCGTCGCTTGGTATCCCTGGAACACCTTGTCCCAATCGGCGGGGACACCATCTCCGATCGCCTCCCAATAGTCTGCGAAAGGCGGATTTTTAATTATTTCGATCATGTGATAACAGGGGCCAAAGCCCAGTTCTTCCAGCGCGCCTTTCAGCGACATGGTACCCGTCCGCCCAAATCCCGCACCAATTACCGAAAGCGCCATTGGTCCACCCCACACTTCGCCGTTTCAAATTTATACATGTTCAATGTGACGCATTTTCAACCGTGAAGGCAAGTATGCGGCTGATATCCGCAAAAGGTCTGCCGGATTCTTCATGCCAGACATTGAAGGCCGCCTGCACGGCGCTCATGTCGCGTTGGGACGAGGGTTTTTTTGTGACGACCCCTTCGCGGATCAATGCGGTGCTCACATCCTGTGTCAGCATAAATGCATCCTTGCCCATATCGCGTAATACGATCTGCGCGGTGGTTCCCGACAGGCGGCAGGCCTGTTTGCCCATTACGAGTAACAGCCCCGCCAGATCGCTATCCGGCCATTTGGCGAAAAACTTTGCGGCGCCGCCATGCTCCTTCGCCAGGCCAATCAGGAAAGCTGCATTTTCACGCACCGCAACGATCTTCGCCCTATTACGGATAACGCGAGTGTCTTTCGTCAGAGCGTCAATCGCTTCATCCGAAAGAAATGCACAGCGTTGCGGATTAAAGCCGAAAAAGG
>JAUSQH010000018.1 GCA_030652895.1 Alphaproteobacteria bacterium | reverse complement strand
ATCAACGCGCCAACACCTTGCGGCCCGCCAAATTTATGTGCCGAAAGCGTCAGCAGGTCGGCGCCAAGCGCATCGCGGTCTATCGCCATTTTTCCGGCGGCCTGTACAGCGTCGCAATGCAGCAATGCCCCATGGGCACGGGCGATGTCTGCCGCCCGGGCCACAGGCTGCACGACTCCGGTTTCATTATTCGCAAGCATGACGCTTACCAGTGCGGGTGCGTCCATATCAGCCAGCAACGCATCCAGTGCAGCAAGATCGATCACTCCGGACGCCAGCACAGGAATGACCGCACTGTCCGGCGGGGTGGCGCGCACGACGGAATCATGTTCAATCGCGGATACCAGCACCTGTGTGGCAGGCGCGCCGCGCAAGGCAAGGTTGTTGGCCTCGGTGCCGCCGCTGGTGAAAGTGACCTCATTTGCTTTTGCGCCAACCAGGCTGGCTATAACGCTACGCGCCGCCTCAATCCGGCTGCGCGCCTGTCGTCCCAAACTATGAATACTGGACGCATTGCCATGACACTGCAGCGCATCGGTCATGGCGCGCACGACCTCCGGCCGTAACGGCGCGGTGGCGTTATAGTCCAGATAGGCGGTCTGAGCGGTCATATGAAAATTCTTAAGATATCTGTTCTGCGGATGGTGCAAAGCTGCGTGCATCGGAATTATCTGAACGTTCCGGCAGGTGTGAAACTGCCAGACCTGGGTTCAAAACCCGCTTAAGCACTACGTCCGCGAGGGTCACCGAGCTGAGATAAATATGGATATGCCGTCCGAGTTCTTCCCATAAGTCATGGGTCATGCAGCGGCTGTTATGCTTGGCGCATCCTTTGGAGGAACCGGTCTCGCAACGTGTGGTTTTTATCGGCTCATCCACTGCCAGAATGACGTCCGCAATGCGAATCTGGTCCATCGGATTTGCCAGTTTGTAGCCGCCGCCGGGGCCACGCACACTGCGCACAATTCCGCCCCGGCGCAATTTAGAAAACAGCTGCTCCAGGTAGGACAGGGAAATATCCTGGCGCGCGGCTATTTCAGCCAGAGTAATGGGCCGTTGATGCCCCTCTCCCGCCAGGTCGACCATCGCCATAACCGCATACCGCCCTCGCGTGCTTAATTTCACCAGATTAATCCTCTAAATAGGTATTTCATCCTATGGCAGATTTTACTGCCATTATTGGGGCCGCCTATGATATGACCGCGCACCGTACCAGTGCAGATTTGGCGCGCATAGACGTCGCATACACCTATTAAATATAAACAACCCACTAAAAAAATCAAGTATTAGCCGGCGTTTTCGACCAACCTATTGATTTATCTTATTAAATTATCATTTCAAATACGCTGAACTAACCAGGAACCGCTTTGATGAAAGGAAACGGAAAAGATGTCTGAAATCTTTTTCAATGGCCCAGCTGGCCGTATAGAGGGCCGTTATTATCCCGCAAACAGGGCCGATGCTCCTATTGCGCTTATTTTGCATCCGCATCCGTTACATGGCGGGTCGATGCAGAACAAGGTTGTGCATCAGGTGGGACAAATTTTTCAGAAGCATGAATTTTCCGTGCTGCGCTTCAATTTTCGTGGTGTCGGTCGCAGCGTCGGAGAATATGATCAAGGGCAGGGTGAATTGTCTGACGCCGCGTCGGCGCTGGACTGGCTGCAGCAGATCAATGGTAATGCACCGCAATGCTGGGTCGCCGGATTTTCCTTCGGCGCCTGGATTGCGATGCAGCTGTTGATGCGGCGTCCTGAAATATCAGGCTTTATCGGTATCGCGCCGCCCGCCAACGCTTATGATTTCGCATTTCTTGCACCATGCCCGGTTTCGGGTGCGATCATTCACGGCACTGCTGATCAGGTAGTGCCAACGGAATCTGTTGATAAGTTGGTCAATAAGCTGTCGTCGCAGAAAAACATCGTGGTCGACTACATTAAAATTAAAGGCGCCAACCATTTCTTTGAATCTCACATCCCGGAACTCAGCAAACAGGTTAGCGACTATTTGGGCCGCCAGGTGGCCCTTTTGAACTCCAAGCAGACGGCCTGATGAACGACACTATGGTTTACGCGCCAGTATCCCGCCCGTTATAGGCGCAGGCGCGCCGGTTGTTGAGGGAAGGCTCAGAGGCAGTCCTCGCAGGGAGCGCACAGCCAGAAAGGCAAAAGCTTCCGCTTCCAGGGCGTCTCCCCGCCAGCCAACGTCTTCGGCTGCGTACAGGCTGACGTCCAGTTCGCGGCGCAACATTTCCATCAGAGTCCTGTTGTGGCGGCCCCCGCCGCACACAATCCAGCGCGCGGGGCGTGCTGGCAAATGTGTGACGGAGGCGGCAATGGCAGCAGCCGTAAAAGCGGCCAGCGTCGCAGCGCCATCCTCCGGCGAAAGCGTTTCCACCAACGACAGATCAAAGTCCTGACGGTCAACACTTTTGGGGGGCGGGGCGTGGATTTGCGGCGCGCGCATTAGCGCGGCAAGGGCAGGGGCGTTCACGTGGCCCCGCGCGGCAAGGGCGCCGTCCCGGTCCATGGGTATCCCGGTTTTGCGCGCGCACCAGTCATCTATCAGACCGTTGCCCGGCCCCGTATCGAATGCCACAATGCCATTGCGCACCGGATCCAGCGTCAAATCCAGCCAGGTCACATTGGCCATGCCGCCAATATTCAAAATTACCAGCGGGCCCTGAGGTTCATTCTCGTCGCCGTCCAGATCGCGGGCCAGGCCCTGATGATAAAGCGGCACGAATGGCGCGCCCTGGCCACCCG
>JAUSQH010000007.1 GCA_030652895.1 Alphaproteobacteria bacterium | reverse complement strand
GTTGCTGTGAGGTGGCGCCATGGCTGAAAACTCCTTTGACGTAGTGGTGATTGGTTCCGGCCCGGGCGGCTATGTAGCCGCGATCCGCGCCGCCCAACTGGGGCTGTCGGTTGCGATAATTGAGCGTGATCAGCTTGGCGGTATCTGCCTCAACTGGGGCTGCATCCCTACCAAGGCGCTGTTGCGTTCGGCGGAAGTTTTCCATCTGGCACAACATCTGGACGCGTTCGGACTGGCGGCAGACAATGTCCGGTTTGACGCGGCGAAGATCGTCAAGCGCAGCCGCGATGTGGCCACGCGCCTGAATGGGGGCGTCAAACATTTGCTGAAAAAAAATAAAGTCACGGTAATCGAAGGCGTCGCCGCGCTGGCGGGGAAGGGTAAAATTACCATCGCCGTGAAAGATAAGACTGCGCGGGAAGTCGTGGCGAAAAACATCATCCTGGCCACCGGTGCGCGCGCGCGGCAAATGCCGGGGCTGGAAACCGACGGAAAGCTGGTCTGGTCCTATCGTGAAGCTATGGTGCCTGACGCCATTCCGAAATCCCTTCTGGTGGTGGGATCGGGTGCGATCGGCATTGAGTTCGCCAGTTTCTATCGCACAATGGGCAGCGATGTGACGGTGGTCGAGGTGATGGACCGCGTTCTGCCCGTGGAAGACGCCGAAATTTCCGCGCTGGCGCGCAAGGCGTTTGAAAAGCAGGGCATGAAAATTCACACCGGCGCCAGCGTCACGGGGCTGACTCGCGCCGCCGATAGCGTCACGGCGAAAATCGATCTGGGCGGCGGCAAGGCGGAATCACTTACCGTTGCGCGGGTGATTATGGCGGTCGGCATCGTTGGCAATGTGGAAAATATCGGTCTGGAGGCGGCAGGCGTCAAAGTCGAAAAAACCCATGTAGTGGTGAATGAATGGTGCGAGACCGGCGTACCCGGTATCTATGCCATTGGCGATCTTGCCGGACCGCCCTGGCTCGCCCACAAGGCCAGTCATGAAGGGGTAATTTGCGCGGAACGCATTGCCGGAGTGAAAGCGCTTCACCCGATGGAAAAGCTCAATATTCCTGGCTGCACCTATTGCATGCCGCAGGTCGCCAGCGTGGGCCTGACGGAGGCGGCGGCCAAGGCGGCGGGCCATGAGGTGCGGGTTGGCCGTTTTCCGTTTGCAGGTAATGGCAAAGCGATTGCGCTTGGGGATACCGAAGGTTTGGTGAAAACCGTGTTCGACGCCAAAACCGGCGAGCTACTGGGCGCGCATATGATCGGCGCGGAAGTTACCGAGTTGATTCAGGGTTATTGCGTGGCAAAAACCCTTGAAACGACGGAAGCCGAGCTGATGCACACGATTTTCCCGCATCCCACGTTAAGTGAAATGATGCACGAAAGCGTGCTGGACGCCTATGGCAGGGTGATCCACTATTGAGATTATGTTTGAATACAACAAAAGACGGCTAGACCCGCATGGCGCTTGAATCCGCGTTAGGTTCGGCCAACACGACGCGGGCGTCGTCCGCGCTGACATTGCGGATGAAAGTCAGCCGGATAAACTGGCCGCTGGTTGTTATGCTGGGCGTCATCACCTGTAGTGGCGCGGCGGTGCTGTATTCCGCAGGGGGCGGCTGGTCGCCCTGGGCCGGGATGCATCTGTTGCGATTTTCCGTCGGCGTTACGATGATGCTCGTGATGGCGCTCGTGGATATCCGGCATTGGATGCGTCTGGCGTATCCCATCTATGGATTTGGCCTGTTATTGCTTGTCTGGGTCGAGGTCGCCGGTGAAATTGGCATGGGCGCCCGGCGCTGGATCGATCTTGGTTTCCTGCAAGTACAGCCATCGGAAATTATGAAGATCGCCCTGGTGATGGTGCTTGCGCGTTATTATCATGGCATGAATCCGGGGCGCATATCGCGTCCGATGTCGTTACTGCCACCATTGGCGCTGGTAGCGGTTCCTGTTGCGTTGGTGATGCGTCAGCCTGATCTGGGCACGGCGGTATTGTTGCTTGCGGGCGCCGGTGGACTGATGTTTCTGGCGGGGGTCTCCTGGATCTACTTTGCCGCCGCCATCGCCTCGGTACTGGCGGCGTTGCCGATCGCATGGGGCTTCTTGCACGACTATCAAAAAGACCGGGTGCTGACTTTCCTGAATCCGGAACAGGATCCGCTAGGGGCGGGGTATCACATCATGCAGTCCAAAATCGCCTTTGGTTCCGGCGGGGTGTTCGGCAAGGGCTATATGGAGGGTACGCAAAGCCATCTCGATTTCCTCCCCGAAATGCAGACCGATTTCATTTTCACCATGCTGGCGGAAGAGATGGGGATGATCGGCGCTATACTTTTGCTGTGTGTATTCGCCATGGTGATCGCCTATGGCTATGTCATCGCAATGCGCGTGCGCCATCAATTTGGCAGGCTGATTGTGCTTGGGGTTATCCTGAATTTCTTTCTGTATGTGTTCATCAATATGGCCATGGTCATGGGGCTGATCCCGGTCGTAGGTGTTCCATTGCCCTTTGTTTCATATGGCGGCACTGCTATGCTTACGCTGTTATTCGGATTTGGCCTGGTGTTGAGCGCATCTGTGCATCGCAGTGTGCCGGTCCCGGATAAACCCGGATTACTCTTCTGAGGAGGTGCGTCATGAGCAAACCAGACAATAGTGGCCTGTGTGATTTTCTCAATTCGCTGCTGGAGGCGGAGCGCGCCGGTGCGAAAGCGGCAACGG
The DNA here is from genome assembly GCA_030652895.1 of Alphaproteobacteria bacterium. Taxonomy (GTDB): domain Bacteria; phylum Pseudomonadota; class Alphaproteobacteria; order UBA11222; family UBA11222; genus UBA11222. The sequence continues at coordinate 464 of JAUSQH010000007.1, read as the reverse complement.
TGTTTCGCCATGACTATCACGGTGGCCCCGCAGAAGGACTGATTGAACAGGTACGCCGCGACGAAGCCTGGTGTTGCGGCATGCTTTCCGGCTGGGTGACGCAATTGGGTGGCGCCCCGACCACGCGCACTGGGGACTTTCTCGAAAAGGTGCTGGCGAAGCAGGGTCTGGAAGCGCGGCTTGGCTTTCTGAACCGTGGCCAGGACTGGGTCGTGCGCAAACTTGAAGAAATGATCCCCCAGCTTGATGAGGGTGGCTTGCGGGCGGATTTGGCCCATATGCTGGATCTGCATGTACAGAATATCGGGGAATGCGCGGCTTTTCTCGAACACGCTTCGGGGACTGATCAGGCGTAAATAGCCTGGCTATTGGTTGTGATGGACAGTCTGGCCGGGCTTTGTTATACGCACCACTCTATCTTGTCAGGGTGATTAGCTCAGTTGGTAGAGCAGCTGACTCTTAAT
>JAUSQH010000006.1 GCA_030652895.1 Alphaproteobacteria bacterium | reverse complement strand
GTTGCTGTGCATAGCCGTCGGTGCGGGCGCTTCTGGCGCTTTAAACATGTGGTATGACGCCGATATCGACGCACACATGGAACGTACGAAAACCCGCCCGATACCCATGGGTCGGGTTGCCCCCGCCGAAGCACTCAATCTTGGTGTAACCCTGTCTTTGGGATCTATCCTGCTCATCGGTATTGCGGTAAATGCCACATCGGCAGCTCTGCTCGCGCTGACCATCGGCTTCTATCTGTTTATTTACACCATGTGGCTGAAACGGCGTACGCCCCAAAACATCGTCATCGGCGGTGCGGCCGGCGCCTTTCCGCCAATGATCGGCTGGGCTGCTGTGACCGGCGGCGTAAGCCTGGAATCCATTGTGCTGTTCATGATTATCTTCATGTGGACGCCGCCACACTTCTGGGCGCTGGCGCTGTATCGCAGCGAGGAATACGCCAAGGTTGGCGTTCCCATGCTGCCCGTCGTGGCGGGGCGGGTCGAGACCTGCAAGCAGATCATGATTTACACCGTCCTGATGATCCCAATTACCCTCGCCCCCTGGTTAATGGGATTTGCCAGCATCTATTATGGCGCAAGCGCCGCGGTGCTTGGTCTGATATTCGCCGCATTCGCCATTCGGGTATGGAATGTGCGTAATGTCACGGGCGAGGCAGGCGACAAACCCGCCAAGCATTTGTTTGCATATTCAATCTTGTATCTGATGCTGATATTTGCCGCGCTGCTTGCTGAAGGGGTTTTTAATTTTGGAAGCCTTGGATAAAAATGCCTATTACTGAATTACATAAACGTAAGTTGACCAAAAACCTTACGGTTGCCGGAATATTGGTCGGGCTGATGGGGCTGCTGTTCGTGCTGACACTGGTCAAGTTTGGCGGCGGTTGAATCCAATGACGCAAAACACGCCCAAAAACAATCCGGCCTCGAACGCGTCGCGACGCACAGCAATGATTTGCGCCGCGGCAGTTGCCGGGATGGTTGGCCTGACCTACGCCTCTGTGCCGCTATACCGAATTTTCTGTCAGGTAACGGGTTATGGCGGCACTCCAAACAATGCTGAGGCGGCGCCGGAACAAATATTGACACGTGAGATGACTGTGCGTTTTGACGCAAGTGTGGCGCGTGGTCTGGCTTGGGAGTTCGCCCCGGCCCAGGGGCCGCAAACTTTGAAAGTCGGCGAGGTTGGGCTGGCTTTTTTTCGCGCTAAAAACCTGTCGGACACCCCCCTTACCGGCACTGCCAGCTTCAATGTAATGCCGGCTAAGGCGGGTATCTATTTTTCCAAGATTGCCTGTTTCTGCTTTTCCGAACAGCGGCTTGCCGCCGGTCAGGAAGTTGACATGCCTGTGCAGTATTTCATCGATCCATCGATTGACGAGGACGAAAATATGCACGACGTAAAAACGATCACCCTATCCTACACGTTCCATCTAACCCACCCTAAGGTAGCCGGCGCAATAAATCCGTAACGGCATAACTGAAGAGAAAAACATGGCAGACGCACACGCCCCACAACATGACTACCATCTGGTTGACCCCAGCGCCTGGCCAATAATTGGCTCAATCAGCGCTTTTGTTGCCGCCGTCGGCGGTATTATCAGCATGCACGACGGACCGGCGTGGATATTCTTTGTCGGGGCTGCCGGGCTGGCTTACACTTTCGTAGGTTGGTGGCGTGAGGTTGTCAACGAAGCCCAGGCTGGCTCTCATACGCCGGTAGTGCAGTTGCATTTGCGCTATGGCATGATGCTGTTTATCGCCTCAGAGGTAATGTTCTTTGTAGCCTGGTTCTGGGCATTTTTTAACGCCAGCCTTTTTCCAGATGCGACAGGCGGAATCTGGCCCCCAGAAGGCATTGTAACGCTCGACCCATGGCATCTGCCTCTGCTTAATACGCTTATCCTGCTGACCTCGGGAACGACGGTGACCTGGGCGCACCATGCGTTGCAACATGGTGATCGCAAGGGGTTGCGTTGGGGGTTGATCCTGACCATTGTGCTGGGCGCTACATTCACCGCCATTCAGGCCTACGAATATTCCCACGCCACCTTTGCCTTCGCCGGCAGCATCTATGGCTCCACCTTCTATATGGCAACCGGTTTCCATGGCTTCCATGTGCTTGTGGGTACGATCTTTCTGATCGTTTGCCTGTTGCGCGCGGAACGCGGCCATTTCACACCGGATCATCATTTCGGTTTCGAAGCTGCAGCCTGGTACTGGCACTTTGTGGACGTGGTGT
>JAUSQH010000005.1 GCA_030652895.1 Alphaproteobacteria bacterium | reverse complement strand
CGACCGGGTTTCCATCGAGCTTACCACCATGACGCTCGCTACTTTGTTTGATTTTCCCTGGGAAGAGCGCCGCAAGCTGACCCGCTGGTCCGACGTCGTAACCTCGTCGCCGGGCAATGGTGTCGATAGCTGGGAACAGTGGCAGAAGGAACTGACGGAATGTGCCATGTATTTCAAGGAGCTGTGGGACCAGCGTGTGGGCGGTGAGAAAAAACATGATCTGATTTCCATGCTCGCCGGTTCGCCCGCGACCTCCAACATGCCGTTCGGGGAATTTCTCGGCAATCTGCTGCTGCTGATCGTCGGCGGTAACGACACGACGCGTAATTCCATCACCGGCGGCGTTTTGGCGCTCAATGAAAACCCAAAGGAATATGCCAAGCTGATGGCGGACCCGGGTCTCATTACGAATATGGTGCCGGAAATCATCCGCTGGCAGACTCCGCTTTCGCACATGCGGCGCACAGCCGTGCGCGATGCCGAGGTTGGCGGTAAAATGATCCGCGAAGGCGAAAAGGTCGCCATGTGGTATCTGTCCGGCAATCGCGATAGCGAGGTGATTGAGCGTGCCGACGAATTCCTGATCGACCGGAAAAACCCGCGTCATCACGTGTCCTTCGGCTTTGGCATTCACCGCTGCGTCGGCAACCGTCTGGCGGAATTGCAGTTGCGCATCATCTGGGAAGAGATCATTACGCGCTTCAGCAAGGTAGAGGTTGTGGGCGAGCCGGTCCGAAGCCTGTCGAACCTTATCCACGGATTCACCAAAATGCCCGTAATCCTGCACGCCATTTAGGCGTCGCGGGGAAAGAACGCGCGCCAAGATACGGGTTGGAGCTTGCCTGACGTGCTTCACTTGGAGGCCAATGGCGCCTCTTGCCATATCAATGGAGCTTAACCCCATTGATATGGCGTAAATCTATTGATCGATCGCATATTATTCTATTGATCTCTCTGTCAATATGGCTGATGCTGCCATATTGTGAGTTCAATCAGGAACCACCGCGCCTGGCGGCGTAAGGGTTAATGCAGAGGACGGATAAATGTCAGTCAATCAAGCGATCACGGAAGAAGTAAGCAAAATTCCACTGGAGGAGATGGATCTCAGCAATCCGCTGCTGTATCAAAACGATACGATCGGGGAGTATTTCCGGCGGATGCGCGCGGAGGCACCTGTGAGTTATTGCGCTAAAAGCCCGCACGGCCCGTACTGGTCGGTGACCAAATTCAACGATATTATGCGGATCGAGACGGACCACAAGACTTTTTCTTCGGATGCGGCGCGGGGCGGCATCGCGCTCGGCGGTATCGGCGTGCCAACCGAGGCTTCAGCTATGGGAGGGCTTGAGATGTTCATCGCGATGGACCCGCCCAAACATGACGAGCAGCGCAAAGTGGTGAGCCCGATCGTGGCGCCGCACAATCTT
>JAUSQH010000609.1 GCA_030652895.1 Alphaproteobacteria bacterium | reverse complement strand
TTTGCTTGGGCTGATTCTCGCAACACCCTATTGGACGCTTGAGCGATTGTAACCTATTGATTTAATTGAATAATTACCGTCTGATCGAAACCTATCGAATCTAACGGAAATCAATAATTAATTCCATGGGGTGCAAGGGGTCGAAGGTTCGAATCCTTTCACACCGACCATTAGCTAATCTAAAGGCCTCTAAGTAGCGATACTCAGAGGCCTTTTTCATTGGTAAATCAAGGTCTTACGCTGCAACGGCGTACAAAGCCATCTATTGACTGGCAATCCCAAACCGGGGAACATAACGGGGAACAAACCGGGGTAAATGGCCTTTTTTGGTCTTTGTTCCCCGGTTTCACTGGAGAAACCCCATGTTGACCGATGCCGACTGCCGCAATGCCACTTGTTCCCCGGACAAGAAGCGGGCGCGGTTAACTGATTCCGGTGGCCTCTACCTTGAAATCAGCCCCGCCGGGTCAAAACGCTGGTTCTGGAAAATCTACGCAGACGGCAAAGAATCGCGGCTGGCGCTGGGTGGCTACCCCGCTGTGACCCTTGCGGCAGCGCGCAAGGCACGCGATGCGGCAAAGCTGAAAAAGTCCGAGGGCCTTGATCCCGTGCAGACACGGAAGATCGAAAAGCTGAAAGCCCTTACCCCGGCGGGGAACACATTCAAGGCGACCGCGCTGGAGTGGTACGCGATGAAGCTGGACAGTTGGAGCAGTCATTACGCCATCCGTGAAAAGCGCAATCTTGAAAAAGACCTGTTCCCGTTTTTGGGTGAGCGCAACATCGGGGAGATTGAAGCTATCGAGCTACTGGCCACGGTGCGCAGGGTAGAAGAACGCGGGGCGCTTGATGTTGCCCACCGGGTACTGACCACGGCGGGGCAGGTGTGGCGGTATGCCGTTGCCACTGGCAGGGCACAGCGGGACGTGAGCGCCGATATTCGCGGTGCATTGAAGCCCCACCACGGCAAACACTTTGCGGCCATCACAGACCCGTTAAAGCTGGGCGAACTGATCCGCGTGATCCGGGGCTATCAGGGCGGGCCGATTGTGCGGGCGGCGCTGCAATTGGCCCCGATGTTGTTTCAACGTCCTGGCGAACTACGGGCGGCGGCATGGGCAGAGTTTGATCTTGATGCGGCAATGTGGACTATCCCGGCGGCACGCATGAAGCGCAGTGTTGACGGAAAACGCAACGGCGACCCGCATCAAGTGCCATTGCCCACGCAGGCGGTGGAGATTTTGCGCAAGCTGCACCCGCTGACCGGGCACGGGGCTTTGGTGTTTCATGGGGAGCGCAGCCACGACCGGCCTATCAGTGACAACACGCTGCGGGCGGCGCTGCTGACGCTGGGCTATGGGCCGGACGTGCAGAGCGTGCATGGTTTCCGCGCTACGGCACGCACGCTGCTGGCAGAGGAATTGAGCATAGATCCGCTGGTGATTGAAGCGCAGCTAGCCCACGCGGTGAAGGATGCCAA
>JAUSQH010000601.1 GCA_030652895.1 Alphaproteobacteria bacterium | reverse complement strand
GTCGATGCGCACCTTATACTCCACACCATCCACGCTCCAGCCCTGCTTGGTTTCCATGTAAGGTGTCTGGATGCCGTTCAGGAAATAGAGCACAACCGTCCGGCCCTTTCTTGCCGCCAGGTACCAGGCGGTGGCGGAGACATCATCCAGGCGCGGGTCATAAACACGGGTGAAATAGTCGCCGGCATAGGGATTGACCCGGGTCGCGGCCAGGCTGCTGTCCGTGGCTATGGTATTGGTGTCTACAAAGGCCGTGCTCCGGAATAGAACTTCCGATGACCCTTCCAGGGCCTTGGGAGCGATGTAGAATTGCGGACGGATATTCAGCCGGCGCAGGGCTTGCAGGTCTTTCTGAGTCCCCATGGCCAGGATGCCGGCGGCTATGGTGGTAATTCCGGGAACAGCGCCGGAAGCAGCCAGATTGCTGTGGCTGGCATCGAAAAGCGCGATGTTATCGCCCATGGCCGCGTTGGCGGTCAGGACCGCGTAGACAATATCGCCGATCTTGCGGGCCGCGGCCTCGCCGTGAGACTGGGGAATATTGGTCAGGGCGCCCAGATCATCGTTGATAATAGTCTGCCGGCTGATGGCAAACAGCTTGCCATAGGTGGCGATGGAATAGCTCTCCTGGGCCTCGGTGCGCTTCCCGTAACGATATTCGGCGCTTTCCGGCACTTCTTCGAGATCCGAAGACTCGGACACCCTCGGGCTGTAATTGGTTTTGAAATCCGATACCTGACCGGTCGCGCACCAGGCCTGCCAGGTCTCCTCATTGGTTTCCCACCCGGCGAACAGGGCCTTGTTGGCCACATTGGCCAGAATATAGGGAAAATCGCTCACGGTCAGGGCACGGCCTACCATCTCCAGCACATTGCCGTCCGGACGCTGATTGGCCCGCACTAAAGCCTCCCTGGCCAGTTCCCGCAGACTGTAGCCGGCTAATTCCCGCGCTCCGGGGATGGGCGTTTCAACGGATAACCCCGGCAGTCCGGTCCGGATAATCAGGGCCTCCTGGGCCGCGGCCCGGAATTTGTCCCGCTCATCCCGGAGCATCTCCGCCGGCGGCCGGTAACCGGCCCCGCCCGCGGTCTCCATGGTCTTGGCCACGCGATCCATCACCGCTTTTCTAGCCTCCTCCAGGGACGTGCCGTCAGCGATGAGATCATCGGCCAGGTCGCATTGGAAACGCTGACACATGGCCTTGATTTCCTGAACCCGCCCCCTTTCCGCGGCGATAGCCTCCCGGATGTGGTCCTCGTCTGTTTTAGTTTCAATGACCGTCTTTGTCTCCCTGGATTCCTTTCTTTCATCCGGCAGAGTCAGCTTCTCCATAAAGGCCAAAACCTCCTCGTCGGTCGCGTCTTCCGGCAGCCCTCTGGCCACCAGGATCGCCCTCAATTTCTCGTTGATTTTCATAATTCCTTTACCTCCTTCTTTCTTGGGTATTCCCCGTGATTTTGCGTCCTGGTCTGCGCCTATCGGAACAGCCGAGATCTCTTTTAGCGTCCACTTTTGGGCCACTTTCAGCGGCCCCTGATAAGTCTTGCCCTTGATCGTGGC
>JAUSQH010000599.1 GCA_030652895.1 Alphaproteobacteria bacterium | reverse complement strand
ATCGATGCGGCACAAGTCGCCGGACTGAAAGTAAAGCTCAACGTGGTGGCGCTGAAAGGCGTGAATGGCGATGAAGTACCGGACATGATCCGCTGGGCGCATGGGCGCGGTATGGATCTGACGCTGATCGAAACCATGCCGCTGGGGGACATTGACGGCGACCGCACCGATCAGTATCTGCCGCTGTCACAGGTGCGCGCCGATCTGCAACAGCAGTTCACGCTGGAGCCGCTCGATCATCGCACCGGCGGCCCGGCGCGTTATATGCGGGTTACGGAAACCGGCGGCACATTGGGCATGATCACGCCCCTGACCCATAATTTCTGTGAATCCTGCAACCGGGTGCGCCTGACCTGCACCGGCACGCTTTTCATGTGCCTCGGTCAGGATGACGCCGCAGATCTGCGCGGCCCCCTGCGCCGCGATGCGCAGGATGGCACTGGCGATGCTCAGCTGATGGCGGCGCTGGACGAAGCCATTGGCCGCAAGCCCAAGGGCCATGATTTCATTATCGACCGCCCCGGCCAAAAACCCGCAGTTGCGCGGCATATGTCGATGACCGGCGGTTAAGGCTGCATTCGGGAGTATTTGGTGAACGGATCAGACCAGGACTCGCCCACGCAGCCCAGCATCATGTTTGCATGCAGTAACAGCATCCTTGATGTCAGTAGTGGCGTTGCGCACTCAATACACACCCTGTTGGTGGAATTGGTCGCGCGCGGCTATCGCGCAACTGCTTTGCAGGCAATGATCTTCGACGCGCCACAGGGCGGCGCACATATCCTTGAGTCCGCCAAGGCGCACAAGGATAAAGCCCTGCTGCGCACCAATCTGTCCGGTGTCGAACACCTGCTGGTGCGTACCGCCTCAACCCGGCGATTGCGCATGACCAGCGCCGAACAGGAAGTGTTCCTGAAAACCTTTCGAATGGAAATCGCGGCCTTCCGTCCGGACATGATTATCACATGGGGTAATCTGCTGTTGGAAATGACCCTGCGACGTGAAGCGCACGCTGCCGGTATCCCGGTGATTTTCATGCTGGTAAATGACACCTACAAGGATAAGCAGGTTTTTGAGCATGTTACCACCATCGTCACCGACAGCCATGCAACAGCCAATCTGTATAAAGACCGGCTTGGCCTTGAATGCCACCCAGTTGGCAAGTTAATTTTTCGCCCGTCTGTGGTGCATCCGGCCCACAGCCCTGATTTTATAACTTTTATCACCCCCAATCTTGAAAAGGGGGTGAACCTGTTCGCGCCATTGGCCAGGCTGGCGGCACAGGAATGCCCTGAAATTAAATTTCTGGTAGTACAGGGCCGGGGTGATTGGGAGCAAGCGCTGCAGCTGTTTCGATACAGCCCCGACGATTTTCCCAATGTCAAAGTTATGGATGCCGTAACGGATATTCGCCCCGTCTATGGCCGTACCCGCGCGTTACTGATGCCATCCATGTGCCATGAAAGTGGCGGGCGGGTGGTCGCCGAAGCGTTGATGAACAGTATTCCGGTTCTGGCAAGCAATTCCGGCGGCATACCTGAGATGCTGGGACAAGGGGGTGTACTATTTGATCTGCCCGACGCGGTTCGAGAAAACAGACGGGTACCCACAAGCGAGCAAGTCGTTCGCCCGTGGCTCGACGAAATCAAACGCATCTGGCACGATCAGCCCTATTATGCCGACCTATGCGCCCGGGCCGAAAATGCCTCCGAGAAACACGACCTGCAACGCAACGTTTCACGGTTTCTAAAGGCGGTATCGACCGCGTAGTCAGCATATCCTGCAGAACAACCCGACGTCCAATCCGTCCAAAACACCGTCCTTTTTGGCCGTAGATAGCCACAAGGCGGCCTAAGCGCGAGCGCGCGGCAAGACCTCACACCCATTTTTATGACAATTTTATTTGTCATACCTAGTATTAGGTATGACATGCCCCCCATGTTCTGACAGACTTGTTCATGGAATGTTTTTGGGGGCACGTCCATGGACGAAGATCAACTTGGCGCGCTGATCAACACGATATACACCTCGGCCTTTGAAGAGGACGGGTGGGATAGGGTTTTGGCGTCACTGCTCGCGCCATTTCACGCATCACAGGTGATCGCGCAGGTGTGGGGCTGGGCGCAGAGGGCACCGGTGTTTACGTCCTCCACTGTTGAAGACGCCTCCGCTAACGGCAAGTACGATGCATACTATCACAGCCTTGATCCGACTTATCCTGCCTATCTTAACAACCCGCCGAAGCATCTGGTTTTTCCGTTAGCAGAGTTGTTTAAGCCCGACTGGTTATTTACGAGTGCGTTCTACTGTGACTTCATCAAGAACTATGATATGGGCCAGGGTGGCCACGCTCTGCTCGACTCTAATGCGCATCAGCTTTCCCATCTCCACGTCCATCGCCCTAGACATGCACGGGAGTTCAGTGCCGGAGAATTAAAACTGCTGGCCACGTTGAGGCCCCACCTCAACCGCTGCCTGCATATATATCGCGAGATGACCGGATTGCGGGCGAAAGCGAGCCTGTTTGATACCGCGTTAGAAATGGTGGCCGCCACATTCCTGCTGGACCCTACGGGGTGGGTGCTGGCGCTGAATAAAAATGCTGAAGCCTTATTGTCTGGGAATTCGCCGCTGACTGTGCAGGCCGGCCGGTTGACAGCGCGGCATCCGCCAGATAATGCAAGACTGGCTGCCGCCCTTGCTCCGTCCGCACCCGGCGCGCCCCCGCCCGAGCTGGTTTTACGAGGATCCGCTTATTGCCCTGGCATGCGGCTGACCATAACACCAGTGAATGGCCGCATGGCCCCTTTGATGAGCGATGTCAACAGGATCGAAGAGGTGGCGTTTTTGGTGGCGGCAAGGACAATTGGTCCAACCATGCAAAACCTGATTGCAAGCTATGGCCTGACCCGGGCCGAGGCGGAGGTCGCGCTTTTACTTGCCCAGGGGCTGCGCGCCACGCACATCGCCGCGCATCGCGAAACCAGCACCGCCACCGTGAACACGCAACTCAAACAGATTTACGCCAAGACCGGCGTTGATGGCCATGCGGGACTGCTGGTCAAACTGCTGGGGCGCTGATCCGAACGACCTCTAAAGGACAGGCTTGCGGTATCCGCCACTGGGCGGTTAACCTGTAAGAAAACAGGGGAGATATCGATGAAGCTCGGACTTTCGATTGGATACTCAGGTGAACGGATGGCGTTGCCGGTGGAGCGCATTCTGCATGCCGAACGGCTGGGCTATGATTCCATCTGGACCGCCGAGGCCTATGGTTCGGATGCGATCAGCCCACTGGCCTATCTGGCGGCGCTGACCAAAAATATCCGCCTGGGCACCGGCATCATTCAGCTTGCGGCGCGCACACCTGCGGCCACCATGATGTCGGCGGCGACCGTGGATGATCTGGCGGGCGGCAACCGGTTTATTCTCGGACTTGGAGTTTCCGGGCCGCAGATTGTCGAGGGCTGGTATGGCCAGCCCTGGGGCAAGCCCTATTGGCGCATCCGCGACTATGTGCAGATCATGCAAAAAATCCGTGATCGCGCCGAACCTGTGACACATCAGGGTAAGGAAATCTCCCTGCCCTATACCGGCCCCGGCGCAATGGGCGTGGGCAAGCCGCTGAAATCCATCCTGCACATGAACCCGAAAATTCCGATCTGGCTGGGCACCGGCACCGAGGCGAATACAAAACTGACGGCGGAAATTGCCGATGGCTGGCTGCCGCTGAACTTCGTTCCCGGTTCCATGAAAACCTACAAGCCATGGCTGGAAGAAGGCTTCGCCCGCGCGGGTGGCGGCAAGGGCTTCAAGAATTTTGAAATTCAGCCCAGCGCGACAGTCGTCATCACCGATGATGTGAAGGCCGGCCTGAAGCGCATGAAGCCCAACGTCGCGCTGTATGTTGGCGGCATGGGCCACCCGGATCTGAACTTTCACAAGGAAATGATGATCCGGCGCGGTTATGGGGAGGCGGCCAACCGCATCCAGGAACTGTATCTGGCCAAGCGCAAGAACGAGGCCGCCGACGCCGTGCCTGACGATTATCTGGACGAGGGTGCGCTGGTGGGGCCGCGTGAGCGCATCGAAAAACGCTTCGCCGACTGGGCCGATAGCGGCGCCACCGGTCTAACCATTGCGACCAGCCAGTTGGAAGCGATCGAACTGATGGCCGATATTGCGGGGACAAGAGGACGGGTTACGCAAGCAGTGTGAGGATCTTTTTTTGCGGCTGAACCAATGCGCCTACGTTGCTTTGCAACGATGGCGCAACAGCCTCCGCTAAGACTGCTGCCTTCACCGGGTTCCCTGCGGAGTTGCCGCTCCGAAGCTCCCAGGGCCTGGGCTGGTGGGCGGTGACAGGCTCGAACTGCCGACCCTCTCGGTGTAAA
>JAUSQH010000592.1 GCA_030652895.1 Alphaproteobacteria bacterium | reverse complement strand
CCGAGGACATCGACGCCGCCAACCCGATCGCGCCCGATCGCGCCGCGCGCGCCCGGCTCGACTACCTGGCGCTGGGCGACTGGCATGGCTGCAAGCGCATCGACGAGCGCACCTGGTACAGCGGCACGCCCGAGCCCGACCGCTTCAAGGACAACGGCGCCGGCCAGTGCCTGCTGGTCGAGATCGACGGCCCGGGCGCCGTGCCGCGGGTCACGCCGCGCGCCACCGCGACCTACCGCTGGCGGCAGATCGAGCAGCGCATCGACGTCGCCAGCGACATCGAACAGCTGGCCGCGCAGCTGCAGCAGGCCCAGGCCAGCGACGTCATCGCCCTGCGGCTCACCGGCGACGTCGACCTCGCCGGCCAGACCCGGTTGCTGGCCGCATTGGGCGCGGCCGAAGCGCGTGTGCGCAGCCTGCGCCGCGATCTTTCGGCGCTGCGGCTGCGGCCGACCGCCGACGACATCGCCGCCTTGCAGGCCGATGGCTACCTCGGCAGCGTCATCACCGAATTGCGCGACGCCGACGGCCCCGCCGCCCAGGAGGCGCTGGCAATCCTGACCACGCTGCTGGCCGAACGTCGGCACGCCGCAGATGGGACCACGGCATGAAGATCACCCGGCTGCGCGTCGCCGAGCTGCGCCAGTTCCGCCAGCCTTTCGAGCTGGCCGACTTGCAGCCCGGGCTCAACCTCTTCGCCGGCGCCAACGAAGCCGGCAAGAGCACGCTGGTGCGCGCCATCCGCGCCGCCTTCTTCGAACGCCACCGCTCGACCAGCGTCGACGACCTGCGGCCTTATGGTGACTCGGCGGCGACACCCACCGTCGAGCTCGACTTCGAGGTCGACGGCACGCCTTACAAGCTGCTGAAAAGCTTTCTGCACAAGAAGCGCTGCGAGCTGCTGGCCGGCAACCGCCGGCTCGAAGGCGTCGACGCCGAAGACTTTCTTGCCGGCTTGCTGGGCTACCAGTTCGCCGCCCGAGGCGGCAGCCGCGAAGAGCATTGGGGCATCCCCGGCCTGCTGTGGATCGAGCAAGGCGGCGCGCAGCACGTGCATGGCGCCGTCGGCCATGCAGCCGACCACTTGCGCAGTGCGCTCGAACAGTCGTTGGGTGAAGTGGCGGCCAGCGGCGGCGACGACTTGCTGGCCAGCGTGCGCGACTTGCGCGCCGAGCTGCTCACCGGCACCGGCAAACCGCGCGCCGCCTACCAGCAGGCGATCGCCGACGCCGACGCTTTGCAGTCCCAGGTCATCGAGCTGAGTGCGGCGGTGGCCGCCTATGCCGAGCAAGTCGATCAATTGCAGCGCCAGCGCCAGGCCCATGCGGCCGACGCCGCCGAACAGCCCTGGCGCGCGCTGCGCCAGCAGCAGGCGCAG
>JAUSQH010000580.1 GCA_030652895.1 Alphaproteobacteria bacterium | reverse complement strand
CGCCGCGCGGTGCAGGGCGTCGCGGATGGGCGGATTCATCTGGGCGCGGGTGCCCAATTCGGTATAGGCGCCAGGCGCGGCCAGCGTCAGATGCTGTGGCAAGACCTCGACGGTTGCGATATCCTTGTGCGCCGCCAGCAGCGTGATTTCTTCTGCGGTCGTGACATGCAGCACATGCACCCGGCGATGCTCTTCGCGCGCGATACGCAGCAGGCGTTGGGTGGATAGCAGCGCGGATTGCGCGTCGCGCCAGACCGCGTGGGTTTCAGGTTTACCATCAAGCGCCAGATGTTTGCGTTCCACCATGCGCGCCTGATCTTCGGAATGAATGGCCACGCGGCGCCGTCCATGGCGCAGCACCTGGCGTACGCCCTCGTCTTCGGAAACCAGTAGGCTGCCGGTGGATGCGCCCATGAACAGTTTTACGCCCGCACAGCCAGGCAGGCGCTCCAGTTCGGCCAGGTGTGAAGCATTTTCCACCGCAGCGCCCATATAGAAGGCAAAATCACAATGCATGCGCCCGACGGCGCGGCGGACTTTGTCGGCGAGCGCCGCCGCATCGGTAGTGGCCGGATTGGTGTTTGGCATTTCAAACACCGCAGTCACGCCGCCCATAACCGCTGCCAGACTGCCGCTTTCCAGATCCTCTTTATGCTCGTTGCCGGGCTCGCGGAAATGCACCTGACTGTCGATGACGCCGGGCAGCAAATGCAGACCTTTTGCCTGAATGGTGCGCCCGGCGCTGGCCTGGCCCAGATCGCCAATGGCGGCGGTGCGCCCATCGCGCACCCCAACATCTGCTATGCCGCGCCCGTCATGATTGACAACGGTCGCGCCGGATAGGATCAGGTCAAATATCTCTGGCAATTGGGTCCCCCGTCTATCCGGTCCGGAAAATTGATCATTCTAGCGCATATGAGGGGTATGTCCTACACTGCTGCGCCTCTATTGCGCAATCTTGTGGCCGGATATACGTTGAGACTAACGCTTCTATGAATCAAAAAGAAAAAACAGAGTGAGGGCGGGGGATGCGTATGTTTTGGGCGACAGGCATGGGCGCGGCGGTTTTGGGTTTCTTGTTGGGCATTCATACCGCGATCGCGGCAGTATCCCCGGAGGAAGCCAGCCGGCTGGGGGGCGATCTGACCCCGATAGGCGCGGAAAAAGCAGGCAATGCCGCGGGAACGATCCCGGCCTGGGATGGCGGACTGACAGCACCACCGCCGGGCATCACCCTTGATCCCTCCAAGCACCTTCCCGATCCGTTTGCTGCGGATCAGCCGCTCTATACGGTCTCTGCCGCAAATATGGCGCAATATGACGCCCAGTTGACCGAAGGCCAAAAAGGGCTGGTGAGCGCCTATCCCGACAGTTATCTTATGAAGGTCTATCCGACGCATCGCTCCTGTGCGTTGCCTGCCCATGTTTATGAGGCGTTGAAGCGCAATGCGGTCACGGGCCAGTTGGTCAACAATGGTAACGGGGTTACCGGCGCGACCATGGGACCGCCCTTTCCTATTCCGCAATCCGCGCGGGAAGTCTTGTGGAACAATGAACTGAACTATCGAGGTTTTAAAGTATGGCGCCATAACGCCTCGGCGGCCCCCACGCAAAATGGCGATTTCACCATTGATGTGGCTGTGGATCAATATATCTACAGCTGGTCCGATCCATCCATGACTGCAACCGAAGACATGAAAAATATCAGCTACTATTTCCTTAAACAGGGTCTCAGCCCGCCTTCTAACTCCGGCGCCATGACAGTGTTTAATAATACGCTGGATCAGGTGGCTGAAGAGCGCCGGGTATGGAACTACCGGCCGGGTGAACGAAAAGTAAAACGCACCATGGGCATCGGGTACGACAATCTTGTTCCTTCCAGTGAAGGCATCCGGGCCAGCGACACCTTCCAGATTTTCAATGGCGCCGCTGACCGCTATGACTGGAAACTGATCGGCAAACAGGAAAAACTGATTGCCTACAACACCAATGGCTTTGCCTCGTCCGAATATCAGTACAAGGATATTCTCAACAAGCATCATCTGAATCAGGATCCCATGCGATATGAATTACACCGGGTCTGGGTGATTGAGGGCAAGGTGAAACCGGGCATGTCGCATGTTTTCGCATCCCGGCGGCGGATATATCTTGATGAAGACAGTTGGGTGGCGGTTGCGGCCGATCTTTACGGTCAGACAGACAGCCTGTCGCGGGTACAGGAAGCGCATATTTTCAATTATTATAATGAGCCGCTCTGCGCCATCGGCTCCGAAATTATCTATGACATCAACGGCGGGAGGTATCATGTCGTTGGTCTGCGCAATCAGCAACGGCCCGTCAAATTCGATGTGTCGCTGAATCAGCGCAAGTTCAGCCCATATGGGATACGTACCCTTGGGGCGCGCTGAAATAGGCGTCTGAAATTGGTACGGCGCTGGCGCGGAACATCAAACGCGTATCTGGGATCTGCCCCTTATAATGGGTAATGAAACAGGATGTACCATTTTATTCCGGGACATAAAGTGAGACGCTGACCTGTTGCTTGCGAAACCTGAAACTAATTCCGTCCGCCTCATCCCACCGCGCGCAGCTTCTCGGCGCGTTCCAGATCGACGGAAACCAGCTGGCTAACGCCGCGTTCCGCCATGGTTACGCCAAACAGCCGGTCCATGCGCGACATGGTCACCCCATTATGGGTAATGACCAGAAAGCGGGTTTCGGTAGAGCGGGTCATTTCATCGAGCAGGTTGCAGAAACGCTCCACATTGGCGTCATCCAGCGGCGCATCGACTTCGTCCAATACGCACAGCGGCGACGGGTTGGTCAGGAATACCGCAAAGATCAGCGCCATCGCCGTCAACGCCTGTTCGCCGCCGGACATCAGACCCATGGATTGCAGACGCTTGCCCGGCGGGCTGGCGAGAATTTCCAGGCCCGCTTCCAGCGGATCATCGGATTCGACCAATTCGAGCCGCGCGCTGCCGCCGCCAAACAGATGCACAAACAGGCGCGAGAAATGTTCGTTGACCGTGGTAAAGGCCGCCAGCAGCCGTTCGCGGCCCTCGCGGTTCAGGCTGCCGATGGCCTGGCGCAGGCGCGCGATGGCCGCTTCCAGATCGGCGCGCTCGCGGGTCATGCCTTCCAGGCGGTCGTTCAGTTCGCGCGATTCTTCTTCTGCGCGCAGATTAACCGCGCCCATATTTTCGCGTTCGCGCTTGAAGCGCGCAAGATTGCGTTCAACCGTATCCACGTCGGGCAGAACAGCGTCTTCTTCCAGATTGGCCAGGCGCAGACATTCTTCTGGTGCGCATTCCAGCCGCTCGCGAATTTGCCCCGCCAGATCCTGCGCACGTTCCAGGGTGGCGCTGGCCGCCGCATCAGCGCGCGCGCGCGCTTCGCGCATTTCACCCAGATGCTCCTGGCTTGCACGCGCCGCCTTGTCGCGCGCGCTCAGCAATGCTTCGGCTGCGGCCAGGGCGCTGGCGGCCTCGTCACGGCGCAGCGATGCTGCGGCGATTTCACTCAGCAGCGCTTCCATACGCAGGGCGATTTCGCCTGGCTGGGCGCGCAGATTTTCCAGCTCCGCATTCAGTTCGGCGGCCCGTCCGGCCAGCACTTCCAACTGCTGTGCCGCCCCCTGTTTGCGCGCGGCCCATCCGGCATGATCCCGCTTAATGACCTCAAGACGCTGCGCACGGGCGCTGGTTTCCCGGGCAAAAGCGTCCTGCGCGCCATGCGCCTGACGTAACGCGGAACGGGCCAGTTCAACCTCGTTACGCAACCCGGCAACCACCGCACGGGGCTGTTCTTCGGGTTCCAGCCCCCCGTGCGCCTGTTCGGTTTGCTTCAAATGGCTATCGGCTTCGGCACATTCGCTTTCGATACGGGTCTGTGCTTCCACCAGGGCCGCAAGCCGCGCGGTGCGGTTTAGCGTTGCACGTTCGGCTTTGGCCTGTGCGTCCAGCGCCTGGGAAAGTGCTTCTTCCTTTTGCCGGACATAACGGCGGCAGTCCGCTTCCCCGCTGCGCGCAGTGGCGGCGGCGTTCGTCGCCTGTTCAAAACTTTCGCGGACGGTTTGCATTTGGGCTTCGGCATCCTGGCGGCGCAATGTTACATCCGCCAGCCGGTTACGCATTTCAAGCCGTTTGGCGGCGGCAGCCGGTGCATCAGCCGCAGCAGTAAGCCCGTCCCAGCGCCACAGCGCACCTTCCCGGCTGACCAGCCGTTGACCGGGTTTGAGTTGCCCGCGCAGGAAAATCCCATCGGCCCCGTCCACCACACCAATTTGTGACAGACGGCGCGCCAGGGCGGGCGCTCCGGTAACGTAGCGATCCAGCGGCTCTGCGCCTTCCGGCAGCGCGGGCAGTGGCCCGTCCCCGGCCAGCATTGCCCAATGCACAGGGGCCGAATCATCACTGGGATATTCCAGATCATCCCCAAGCGCGGCCCCCAGCGCCGTTTCATAACCCGGCGTCACCCGCAGCGCATCCACCAGCGGCGGCCACAGATCCCCGCCGCGATCATTCAGCAGATCGGTCAGGGCCTTTTCTTCCGCCGCCAGCCGGTCGGTTACGGTGCGCGCGGACTGAAAAACTTCGCGCGCGGCGGCCTCTGTCTTTTGTGTTTCCTCGCGGTGCGCTTCGGCAGCGCTTACGGCCTCGCGGGCGGCGGTCACCGCCTGACGCGCCTCAAGAGTAAACTGTTCGATTTCCGCCATCTGCGGCGCCGCCGGCATTTCAGACTGCAACTGGGCGCGTTCCTGCGTAACCGCGCCTAATTGCTGGGTAAGCCGGTCAAAGCGCTGACGGGTTTGGGTTGCCTCCCGGGTCAGGCTTTCGCGTTGCGCAGTCAGATCCGCGAGACGACGCATGGCTGCATCCAACGCCGCTTCGCTTGTCTTTAATATTGCGGCGGCCTGCGCAACCTGTTCACGCAGGGCGTCGCCCTGGCCATGCTGTTTCGCATGGGCGGCTTCCAGTTCCTGACGCTCCTGCTCAAGCTGTTGTAACGCGTGGTCTGAATCGCTTATATGCGCCGCTTCGCGGGTCTGATCCAGCTGCAATTGGGACAGATTGCTTTCACTGCGCGCGGTCTGTTGCGCGATACGCGCGCCTTCTGCCTCCAGACTATCGCGGGCAACCGACAGCCGATGCAGGGCGGCGGCGGCGGTGGCTTCGGTTTGACGCAACGGCGGTACGGCCTCCGCGGCCTCCAGTTGCGCCGTCGACGCGGTGGCCGCGTCGCGGGTGGCGTCGGCAACCCGGACTTCAGCCTGTTCCAGCAATTCAGTCGCCTGCGACACCGCAAATACGGTCTCCTGCCAGCGCAGATGGAAAAGCAGGGCTTCGCCGTGACGAATATGTTCCGACAGGTTGCGATAACGTGAGGCCTGCCGCGCCTGACGCTTCAATGCGGCAATCTGCGTTTCAAGCTGCGCCATGATGTCGTCCAGACGGGTCAGATTGGTTTCCGCGGCGCGCAACCGGAGCTCTGCCTCATGCCGGCGGGAATGCAGACCGCCGATGCCTGCGGCCTCTTCCAGAATAGCGCGGCGTTCCTTGGGTTTTGCATTGATCAGCGCGCCGATGCGGCCCTGACGCACAATTGCAGTAGAACGCGGCCCGCTGGCGGCATCGGCAAAAAACAGCGACACATCGCGCGCCCGGGCGTCGCGTCCATTGATTCGGTATATGGAGCCTGCTTCACGTTCAATACGGCGCGTGATTTCGAGTTGCTCTTCGTCATTAAAATGCGCTGGCGCGGTGCGCCCGCTATTCTCGATGACCAAGCCCACTTCGGCCATGTTGCGGGCCGGGCGTCCGGAGGTGCCTGCAAAAATTACGTTATCCATGCCGCTGGCGCGCATCTGCTTGGCCGAGCCTTCGCCCATAACCCAGCCCAACGCCTCCACCAGGTTGGATTTACCACAACCATTGGGCCCGACAATACCCGTCAGACCAGGTTCGATTCGCAGTTCTGCAGGTTCGACGAAGCTTTTGAATCCGGATAGGCGAAGCCGGGTAAACTGCACACGATGCTCCTAGTTTATAATTTGAATCAAGCGTCCGGCAGCAGGGGCCGTAGCAGTCTGTCGAAGTCTTCGATATCGGTATCGCCATCATAGGTCTTACCGTCGATGATGAAGCTGGGTGTACCCTTGATGTCGTACTTGTCCGCACCGTCCTGCCGGCTTTGGACGAGCTGCTTCATCAGTGTTTCATCGGCCAGGCATGCCTCAAATTTGCTTTGGCTCATGCCCCCAAGCTTGGCGATCCTGTTCAGTGCGCCGATAGGATCCTCTGATCCAGCCCAGTCCATCTGTTGCGTGAACAGAATATCAATGAACGGGTAGACTTTCGTCTCGCCGCCACAGCGCGCCAGCATGGAAGCGCGCAACGCCACCCCGTCCAGCGGGAATTCCCGGAACGCCAGCTTTACCTTACCCGTGTCGATATACTTTTCCTTCAGCACGGGCAGGATTTTCAGGTGAAAATTGGCGCAGTGCGGGCAGGTCATGGAAGCATATTCAATGATCGTCACCGGTGCGTCAGCTTTGCCAAGCACAATTTCACCGGTAAAGGCGCCCGATTCGGTGGCTGCGGCAACCGGTTCTTCGGCCGATACCGTGCCCAGGCCGCCGAGAACGCCAATGGCCAGCCAGCCAGCCAGCACGAGAAACCCTAAAACACCTACAAAATATCGTGGTAAATTGCGCAAAACTGATCTCCCGCTACAACATCTAGTGGATTATACGAGCCTTTGAGTGGACTCAACAAGGTTTTTTACGACGCTGGATACCGCTGCCCAGCCGTTCAAGCGCAGCGCGCAGTTCCGGGTTAGCAATTTGCGCCACTTCGCGCAACACTGCCTGCTTTTCCGTCGGCCGCAGGGGCCGGGGCGCCGCCGCGGGGGCCGGACGCGCAGCAACAGGCCCCTGGACAATGCGCAAGGCGGCCACCGCACGAAATCCGCATTGGGCGTTTATCCGCGCGATCAGAACCGGCTGCATATGCTGAAATTCCAGCGCCGCAGCCCCATCAACGCGAACCCATAAAGTGCCATTATCACCCTTGCCCTGCGCGAAATGCAGCTTTTCCGGCTGACAGGAATCGCTAAGCCTTTCACCGGCAATCTGCGGCCAATGGGTTAACAGCGCGCCAAGAGCAAAACCACGCCGCCCGAAAGCGGGCCGCGTTATCGCATCCGCCGCCTTGGCCAGATGGCGCAGCCCATACCGGCGCACCGCTGGCTTGTTGCGTTTTATGCCGTCAGCCATTAGGTCTCACTACTGGTAATTACACTGCTTACTCAGACAGCGAAATGTGCCTTTATTATGGTCCAACTGCCAGATCTTTACTCTTCGTCTTAGTCTCATTGCAAAGGATTTTTCGTGTCAAACCCTCTCTTTACCCTGTTGAATGACAACGTTCTCAAATTTTTTGATGCGCAACTGGTGCGGCGATCCTGGCTTACCGGCGCAACGGCCCCCGCGGCGCCTGCCTTCCCGCCCGAAACGTGGGCCATGTTTGAACTGCCCAGCGGCTTGAAGCTGTGGATAGATCTGGGGGACAGCGGTGTTTCCCTGGGATGTCTTGCCGGCATGTATGAGGGAGACGAAACCGCCTTCATTCTGAATACCGTGAAGGAAGGTCACACCTTTGTCGATATTGGCGCCAATATAGGTTGGTTCGCAGTGCAGGCCGCCCGCAATGCAGGCCCGAGCGGCCGGGTAATCGCCATCGAGCCCCGTGCCCAAACGGGGCGCTTTCTGGCCCGGTCGCTACAAGACAATGGATTTTCCGATCGCTCGGAGGTGCATCATTGCGCGGTTGGAACCCAGGCCGGGCGCTTTAGCATCGGGTGGGACAATAGCGCTGGAAACCCCGGCGGCACCTGGAGCTTGCCTACCAGGGAAATCCAGCAGGAATTTCACGATTTCGGATTTCGGGTGGAAGATGTTGAGGTCAAGACCTTGGACAGTATTGTCGGCGATCGCAAGGTCGACGTGATCAAGATGGATATCGAAGGCGCAGAGGGATTGGCGTTGCGCGGCGCATCAAAGACCCTGGCGCAATCGCGCCCCATCATTTTATCTGAAATGAATTTTTCGCTGCTGCCGAAAATTTCAGGATTGTCGGCCGGGGACTATGTGCGCTGGATGGCGGAACAGGGCTATCGCTGTCACGCACTTGAAGCAGCCAGGGCCGGGACTGTGTTGCAAGCCGATAATCTGCCCAGCCATATGACTTTTATCAACGTCATATTCCAACCCATACCAGCGTGAAGCAAAAAAGTGCGATACAATGCACGTCAGCTTTCCAGGCTTTTGCTGGACTGGTATGACCGCAACCGCCGGGCATTTCCATGGCGCGCATTGCCTGGCGAAACGGCCGATCCCTACCGCGTCTGGCTCAGCGAAATCATGCTGCAGCAAACCGGCACCGCCACGGTAATTTCCTATTTCAACAAGTTCATCACGCGCTGGCCAACAGTGCATACATTGGCCAAAGCGGAACTGGACGACGTGCTGACGGCATGGGCCGGGCTTGGCTATTACGCGCGCGCCCGAAATCTGCACCGCTGCGCGCAAATCATCAGTTCTGAGATGGCCGGGGAGTTTCCATGCGATCTGGCCGCGCTGCAAAAGTTACCCGGTATCGGCCCCTATACAGCCTCCGCCATTTCGGCCATTGCCTTTAACAGGGCCGGCCCTGTGCTGGATGGAAATATTGAACGTGTCCTGTCGCGCCTGTATCGGGTGACGGCACCCCTGCCCGGCAGCAAGCCGGAATTGCGCAACCTCAGTCTGGCGCTGATTGATTGCGCGCGGCCTGGCGACATGGCGCAAGCCATGATGGATTTGGGCGCGGCAGTCTGTACGCCGCGCGGACCCGATTGCACGCACTGCGCGTGGCGAAAACCGTGTATGGCCAATGCGCTGAACTGCGCAGAATCATTGCCGGTCAAGCCAGCGAGACGACAAAGTCCAACCCGCGTTGGCGCGGTGTTCTGGCTGGTCCGCGAGGATGGCGCAGTACTGCTGCGCCGGCGCCCGGAACGGGGCCTGCTCGGCGGCATGATGGAATTTCCCGGCACACCGTGGCGCGATGAAATAGAAGATATTGCGCAGCATATGCCGGCGGCCTGCAATTGGCGCGCGCTGCCGGGCGCGGTGCGCCATGTCTTTACGCATTTCAAACTGGAACTGGCAGTTTATACCGGCGCCTGCTCCTGCATGTCATCCGTTGACGGCATATGGGTAAAGCCAGAGTCATTTCATGACTTCGCGTTACCGGCGGTGATGCGCAAAGTGGCGGCCCATGTGCAAAGTCAACATCCGTGACGTCATTGCCACGACGTTGCGCTATACTCGCAATAATGCGTCGGTGGCGGGGCGAACGCTAAATCCGCCGCAGCACCGGGAAAAAAATGACCGCATGACTTTTTATCTTTCGAAAATACTCTGGGTAATAGTGCAACCCAGCAATCTGTTGCTGCTCATCGCGTGTTTTGGTGGCGTGCTTTTGTTCACCCGCAAGGTGCAGCTGGGAAAAATTATTCTCGCTGCGACGCTTGGCATTTTTGTTTTACTGGCCTTTGCGCCTGTTGGAAATTGGCTGTTATTTCCGCTGGAACAACGTTTTACGGTACCTGAAAAACTTGGCCGCGTGGATGGTATTATTGTCCTGAGCGGCGCCTTTCATGCAAAAAACAGCGCCTATCGTAGCGCGCCGGTACTTAATCAATATGCTTCGCGTTTTACAAAATTCATTGAACTGGCAAGGCAGTACCCGAAGGCAGCACTTCTGTTCAGCGGCGGGGCAGTTTTTCCGCTGCATAACGGGGTGACGGAAGCCGATATCGGAAGATGGTTTTTTGCCGCACAAGGGCTGGACACGAGCCGTATCCGTTTCGAGGATAAATCGCGCAACACACATGAAAATATTATATTCAGCAAACAGCTCGCGCAGCCCCAGCCGGGCGAGCACTGGGTGCTGATCACGTCGGCCGCCCATATGCCGCGATCGGTCGGCCTGTTTCGCAAAAACGGCTGGGACGTTATCCCCTATCCCGCCGGTTATGCGGCGATGCCATTTCTGGAGCCAATCGCATCACCTGATTTTGCCGGACGGCTGGAACGTTTTGACGATGCGGTGAAGGAATGGACCGGCCTGGCCGCATATTACCTGCTGGGGCGGACAAGTGAGCTTTTTCCGGGCCCTTAATGCAGTTCCGCACGCAGTTTTTGGCGCAGCAGATCGATGGGCGCCAGCGCGCCTTTCGATTCCACATGCCAGAAAGTCCAGCCATTGCAGGTGGACGCACCCTGCACCAGCGCCCCTACCTGATGGATGGAGCCTTTCGCATCGGCGCAAATCAGCGTACCGTCGGCACGCACCTTCGCGACATGACGCCGCGTGATGTCGCACAACAGGGTTCCCGGCGAAAGCAGGCCGCGCTCCACCAGCCAGCCAAACGGGATACGCGCTAGCTGTCGCTTGCCGGCCGTTATTTCCCGGACGTCCGGCGATAAAGGTTGAACTTTCGAGATGCGGGCAATCGCCTTGCTGGCATAATCATGGTCGCGTTCGATGCCGATAAAGCGCCGCCCCAGCCGCTTGGCCACGGCGCCTGTTGTGCCGGTGCCAAAGAACGGGTCAAGGATCACGTCGCCTTCCTTCGTTGACGCGAGAATGACCCGGTGCAATAGCGCTTCGGGTTTTTGCGTGGGATGCGCTTTCTCACCCGTTTCATCGCGTAGACGTTCCGCGCCGCTGCAAATCGGCAGCTGCCAGTCGGAGCGCATCTGCAGACCTTCGTTCAGCGCCTTCATCGCGTCGTAATTAAACGTATAGTTTGACACACCCGGCTCACGCGCGGCCCAGATCAATGTTTCATGCGCGTTGGTGAATCGACGCCCGCGAAAGTTGGGCATGGGATTGGTTTTGCGCCAGACGATGTCGTTCAGTATCCAATAATCCAGATCCTGCAAAATCGCGCCTGCACGAAAAATATTATGATACGAGCCGATCATCCAGATGGTGCCGGTTTTCTTTAAAATACGTTTTGCCGCGGCCAGCCATTTCAGGGTGAATTCATCATAGGCGGCAAAGCTCGAAAATTTGTCCCATGCTTCAACGACGCCATCGACACGGCTGTGATTTGGCCGCAATAATTCATTCGTTAGCTGAAGATTATATGGCGGGTCCGCAAAAATAACATCCACGGAATTTGCCGGAAGGCCGTTCATCAGATTTACGCAATCGCCGATCAGCACACGGTCCAATGGCAAACCGGCCGCGCTTTTTTCTGTGCGCTGTGACAGCGCACTAATACCCAATTCCATGATCAAACCCCCTGTGATTCGCACCCCATCCTTGCCGCGCCCGGAGAATCACGTCAATAGTTTTTTAGAATCAATGGGTTATGGGAGAGTCTTCGCACAACATCTTGTATACCGGCTTAAAGCTGCGCCTATGATGTGGTGTTACGCCAAGGCGGGACAAGGCGTCTCTATGCGCCCTTGTTCCGTATCCCTGATTGGTTTTCCATCCGTAACCCGGAAATTCCGTGTCCAGAACACCCATAATGCGGTCGCGCGATACCTTGGCGATAATAGACGCTGCGGCAATGGAAAGGCTGCGTGCGTCACCGCCTATCAGCGTTTCTGATTTGCAGGCAAGAATGGGAGCACGGTTGCCGTCAACCAGCACCAGGGATGGCGTTGCCGGCAGGGCCGATACTGCCCGCGTCATCGCCAGCAGGCTGGCGTTAAGAATATTTTGTGTGTCAATTTCCGCGACGCTGGCCTGCCCGACGCCAATGCGGGCGCATGTCTGCAACTGCGCATACAGCGCCTCGCGTTTTAGCGCGGAAAGCTTTTTTGAATCGTCAAGGCCGGGCGGGATGCCGCGCGGATCAAGGATCACTGCAGCGGCAATTACCGGGCCTGCCCACGGGCCGCGCCCGGCTTCGTCAACCCCGGCAATGATACCGCCGGGGCTGATTTCGTACAGTTCCTGCTCGCGTAGAAAATCCGGCGGCAAAGGCGTCTATTCAGCCGCCATCTGCATGGCAGGAATTTTGTCGAGCGGCAGATTGAACAGCCTCGCGGTGTTTTCGCGCAGGATTGCCTGGATTTGATGCGCGGGCAGCTTGCTGGCGTGTTTCGCCAGCAAGGCCTGCGAGTTCGGCCAGGTTGAATCCGTATGCGGATAATCATTGGCCCACAAAAGCTGTTTATAGTTTTCCTCGTTGGCGTTGCGGAACGCGGTATAATCGTCCTGGAACGTCATATAGACGTTGGATTTTATATATTCGCTGGGATGTTTACTCAGCCCCTTGATGACGCCATCGTCAGCGGCCGTGTACGCGGCATGGTCCATGCGGTACATATAATGCGGCATCCAGCCCGCGTCGCCTTCGGCAGTCACCAGCTTCAGCTTCGGATGGCGCTCAAACACACCGCCCAGAACCATCATGCCCATAATGTCCTGCACCGCGCGGATGATGCCCATGAAACCGTTGAGCGGATGGCCGCGTTTTCCCCGCAGCGCTTCATCCACGCCATCGCCCTTAGCGGTCAGAATGTGGAAGCAGATCGGCAGATCCAGATCGACCGCGCATTCCCACAATGCGTCATATTGCGGCTGGTCATATTCGCCCTCAGCCGGATTGCCGGGCATCATAATGCCCACCATGCCCATTTCCTTGGCGCGGCGAAAATCCGCAATGGCGCTATCGACCGTGAGAATCGGCGTCATGGCCAGCCCGAACAGCCGGTTGGGCGCACCTTCGCAAAAGCTTTGCAGCCAGCGGTTATAGGCCTGCATGGCGGCGCCCTTGTATATCGGATCGGGATGGGTGCACAGCACCATGCCGACCGAGGCGTAAATGATTTCAGCGGCCGTGCCTTCAATATCCATATCCGCCAGCCGCGCCTTGGCGTCATATCCGCCCACGCGG
Organism: Alphaproteobacteria bacterium; assembly: GCA_030652895.1. GTDB lineage: Bacteria > Pseudomonadota > Alphaproteobacteria > UBA11222 > UBA11222 > UBA11222. The sequence continues at coordinate 16,974 of JAUSQH010000580.1, read as the reverse complement.
ATGTCGTCGAACTTGATGTTTTCAGCGTGTTTCTTGCGCTCGGCGACCTTCATGCCTGCGCCATCCAGAAAGCCCATCGGGATGGTTCTTTTCATATCCTTGATGACGTAAGTGTCATTGCCGTTCGGCAAACGCTCGACACGCGGCGCATCCTCGCGGAATTTCGGATCAATGAAGTCTACATAACAGTTAGGCGGCTCGACAATGTGACTGTCGGCGGAAATGACTCCTTTGAAGAACATGATACGCTCCCTGGCTTGTTGGATGGTTTTTCCGGATTTGAATCTGTGATCATAATTATAGACGTATTTCCCGTGTCCAATGAAGGAATTTCTTCGTGACGCCGGTTACAGGACGCCCGAACGAAAAAGGGCCCGGACGACGCCAGGCCCTTTCACAAGAAATGTTAACCCTTATTCCGCCGCCATCTGCATGGCCGGGATTTTGTCGAGCGGCAGGTTAAAAATTTCTGCGGTGTTTTCGCGCAGGATGGCGCGCAGCTTTTCGGGCGCTACGCCGCTGGCATGGTTGGCCAGCAGGGCCTGAGAGTTTGGCCAGGTCGAATCTGAATGAGGATAATCGTTGGCCCACAAAAGCTGTTTATAGTTCATATAATCTATGTTGCGCCACGCCATATAATCATCCTGAAAGGTCATGAAGACGTTGGACCTGATATAGTCGCTGGGCAATTTGCTCAGCCCCTTGATGATGCCGTCCTCGTTTTCCCGGAACGCCGTATGATCCATACGGCGCATATAATGCGGCATCCAGCCCGCATCGCCCTCGGCAGTCACCAGTTTCAGTTTCGGATGGCGCTCAAACACACCGCCAAGCACCATCATACCCGCAATATCCTGTATCGCGCGGAGGATTTTCATGCCGCCATTCAACTTATGACCGCGCCCGCCTGCAAAGACCGACGACAGATCGCCTTCCTTGGCAGTCAGAATATGAAAGCAGATCGGCAGGTCAAGATCGGTCGCGCATTCCCACAGAGCATCATATTCCGGACGGTCATAATCACCATGCACTGGATTGCCCGGCATCATCATGCCGACCATGCCCATTTCCTTGGCACGACGGAAATCCTCGATGGCGCTATCGACGGACAGAATCGCGGTCTGCGCCAGACCAAACAAACGATCGGGCGCGTCCGCGCAAAAAGTCTGCAGCCAGCGGTTATAGGCCTGCATGGCCGCATCCTTGTAGGCCGGATCGGGATGCGTGCACAGCACCATGCCAACCGAGGCATAGATGATTTCAGCGGCGGTGCCTTCAAGGTCCATGTCCACCAAGCGGGCCTTGGCGTTGTAGCCGCCCGCGCGGGTTTCCTCAAACTTGGTGGTGTCCGCATGGTGCTTGCGGGCGGCAGGCTTCATGCCGGCGCTATCAAGCAGCCCCAATGGCACACTCTGCTTCAAATCCTTGATCACGTAGATGTCCTTGCCGTTCGGCTGGCGCACCACATGCGGCGCGTCGGCGCGATATTTCGGCTCGATGAAATCCACATAGCAATTTGGCGGCTCGACAATATGGCTGTCAGCGGAAATGATCCCTTTGAAGAACATGGCGCGCTCCCTTGCTGGCCGGATGATTAACCCAAGCTGGTTAATCTGTGATCATAATTATAGGCGCAATCAGCAGAACATTTGAAGGGTTTTTTTTGGTTAAACCGTTATCAGAAATCCCGGAAAAGTGCGCATCATCACAGTTGGAGCGGTTAGTTTCTATGCCTTATTGACTATTCAAGGGATACGCTGGATGAGTAGCCTATAGGGAACTATTTTAGGGTAGGTTTTGTGAGGGCAAGTATGTCGCGCAATCGCGTTTTCACTTTGGCGGTTTTATCTCTGTTGATGCTGCCGGGCGCCGCCCGGGCGACCATCATAGCTGGATCGGCTATCAACGGTTTCAGCACGTTCATTGATCAAAATACCAACCGCAACTGGCTGCGCCTGGATAGCTTTTCCGGCAATGAATCCTATAACACCATGGCAGCGGCAGCAGCGGCGGCGGATTTTGCCGTAGCCACCTCTGCTCAGGTGCATGGGCTGCTAGATACACTGCCATCTACGACGACGGGCCAGTTTGACAGTTACGCTGCGATTATGATGCCCACGGGTTCAGATTTTATCTGGGCCGCTTTCCTACCGACCAATCCGGCCTGGGTGAGTTATGTTACGAACGAGCGGGATTTTCCGGAATGGATATTTTTGGACGGCACACTCACCGGCCTTGGGCTTGATGCAAATCCTGGGGTCACCGGTGATACCTATATGAATCTCTGGGCATTTTATAACGGCCCCCCCCTTCAATCCTCTGAAATTCCTGAACCCATGACGCTTAGCCTGCTTGGGTGCGGACTCTTTGGCCTGCACGCGCTACGCCGCCGCGCCAGCATTAAGCTATAGAACATCACGCAGTCTATTTTCCGCCCGCATAGGCGTTCATAGCCTGCGCCATTTTGACGTCGCGCGACGTTACGCCATTCGCCTCATGGGTGGCGAGCGTAACGTTTACCTTATTATAAACATTGAACCATTCAGGGTGATGGTCAATTTTTTCGGCCAGCAGCGCCACCCGCGACATCCAGCCAAAGGCCGCATTGAAATCAGCGAACTGAAATTGCTTTGCAATGGCATCGCGCCCGTCAACCTCCCGCCAGCCTTCCAGGCCGGCCAGCGCCTTGTTCCGGTCGTCACCACCTAATTTCTCAATCATTCGCGTCTCCTATTGTGATTAACCAACCTGATACTGCGCCTGCTTTGCAGCAGCGGCAAGTTAAGCTATAACCGCCATATGATTTACAGCAACTGGTCCGCAAATCTGCCTGCCCCGAGCCTCGACGATATTGCCGAGATCGGCAGCTCGGCGCTTGCCCGACTGCCACAGCAATTTCTGGAGAATATTACCGAAATCATCATCCAGGTGGTGGATTTTCCGGACGAAGAAACCTGCAACGATCTGGATGTGGAAAGCCCGTTTGAGATATTGGGGCTGTATGCGGGGGTTGACCTGAGCAGTAAAAGCATACTTGACCAGCCTTCTGGCCCGGATGTGATTTTCCTCTATCGCCGTCCAATCCTTGATTGCTGGTGCGAAGGCGATGATAGTTTGGCCGATATCATCACCCATGTCCTGGTGCACGAGATCGGCCATCATTTCGGGCTATCGGATGAAGCCATGGAATTAATGGAGGACGCCGCGCTGAGACATCCGAATACGCTGAATTAGCTTTGCGGATAGCACGCCTCGGTCAGATAGCTGGCGCCGCTGGCTGTGCGGTGACTCGACATCAGCACAAATTGCTCCACGCGGAAGGCCGGCAGGGCCAGAATGTTGTTGGCCGCGATAAATGCCCCAATACGATCGCGCGGTGAATTCTTCAGGCGAGCCAGCGTTACATGGGGCACATAGCGCCGCTCATTGGGCGGGTAAAGCCCGGCACGGGCATGGGCGGCGTTGATCCGCGCATACAGCGCGCTCAGTTCCGCGCTGGGTGCAACGCCGACATACAAAAGCCGCGGTTTGCGCTCGCCAAATGTTGCAATACCGCGGAGCTCCAGATCAAACGAGGTAAACGGCACCTCCTGCAGCGACGCATGAACCTGGTCCGCAGTGCGCGTATCGACGTCCCCGATAAATCGCAGCGTTACATGCAGATTTTCCGCAGCAACCCATCGCGCGCCCGGTACGCCGCCCCCCATAAACGCAAATCGTTGGGCGATCTGATCCGGCAAGGCAATGGCCGAAAATAATCTGTACACTGACTATGCCTTATAAACTGTTCAGGAACTCAACCACCTGGGGTGCAATATTCCGGACAATCACGTCTATGCCCTCTGCCGTCGGATGCAGCATATCGGGCTGATTGAGTTTGGGGTCATTCACCACCCCTTCCAGAAAGAACGGATACAGCGGCACATTATATTTTTGCGCCAGCCGGGGATAAATCCCATCGAAGGCCGAAGTATATTCATCTCCCAAATTGCGTGGCGCACGCATACCGGCCAGCATCACAGGAAGCTTGCGCAGCTGAAAGTGTTTTAGAATGGCGTCAAGATTGGCATAAGCATGTTCAGGATGGAGACCGCGCAACCCATCATTGGCGCCCAGCTCAATTATCACCGCATCGGCATTGGGGCCGACCGACCAGTCAAGCCGTGCCAGACCATCCGCGGTGGTGTCACCGGAGACGCCCGCATTTTCCACTCTCACATCCATCCCAAGCGATGTCAGATGCCTTTGCAACTTCTGCGGAAATGCATTTTGCGCTGCCAAACCATATCCAGCGGACAAACTATCCCCCAGCACAACGAGAACCGGCGGCTCCTTCGCCTGCACTGTTCCTGCAACAAACATCAGGGCCAGAAAAAGAAAGCGGACTGGCCCATTGATCCACCGCTGGATAAGTCTATGTTCAAACATGTACTTCACACGGTTGCAGGTGGTGGTTTTTGACTGATCCAATTATTCATTTTGAGAATGTGCATCTATCCCTGAACAGCAGCGCCGGAAAAGTCGACATTCTGCGCGGTGTCGATCTTAGCGTGCAAGAAGGCGAAGCGGTAGCCCTGATTGGCCCCAGCGGTTCCGGAAAATCCACTATCCTGATGGTAATGGCGGGATTGGAGCGCGCCAGTTCGGGTAGTGTGCGCGTCGCCGGGCATGATCTTGGCGGAATGAATGAGGACCAGCTTGCTGCGTTCCGCCGCGATAACACCGGCATTGTGTTTCAATCCTTTCATCTGATTGCAACCATGACTGCAATCGAAAATGTCGCCGTGCCGCTGGAGCTGGCGGGCCGGCGCGATGCGTTTGCGCGCGCGCAAGAGGCTCTGGATTCTGTCGGTCTTACACACCGTGCCGGGCATTACCCTGGACAGCTATCGGGCGGAGAGCAACAACGCGTGGCGCTGGCCCGCGCCGTTGCCGCAAAGCCGCGCATCCTTCTGGCGGATGAGCCTACGGGTAATCTGGATGGCGCAACCGGCGATCAGATCATCCAACTGATGTTCGCCTTGCAGACCCGTACCGGCGCGACCTTGTTACTGATCACCCACGATGCGTCGCTCGCTGCGCGCTGCGGCCGGGTCGTGCATCTCACTGACGGAAAGATTGCGCGTGTGACGAACGGCGCGGCGCCAGTGAAAATAATAGAAAAGTGAGTATGGAGTTGCCCATTTCCCTGCGCTTTGCCCTGCGTGAACTGCGCGGCGGGCTGCATGGCTTCTATATATTTCTGGCCTGTCTTGCCGTTGGCGTGGCGGCCATTGCGGGCGCGGGATCGCTGGGCGCGGCAATCAATGCAGGCATGCGCGGCGAGGGGCAGGCCATACTGGGTGGCGATATCGCGCTGGAACTGAACTATCGCGACGCCAGCGCAGCCGAACTGGCGTATATGCAGACGAGCGGAGAAGTGTCACTGAGCCGTGACATGCGCGCCATGGCGAAAAGTCACGCCAATGATGTGCGCACCCTGGTCGAACTGAAAGCGGTAGATGCCGCCTATCCGCTTTTTGGTGCGGTAAGCCTGCGTGGGAATATGGAACTGCAATCCGCGCTGGCGCAGCGCAACGGCGTCTGGGGTGCGGTCATCGAGAGCCCGCTGGCGCTGCGCCTGAATGCACAGGCTGGAACCATGGTACGTATTGGGGCGCAGGATTTCGAGGTGCGCGGTATTATCGTGCGCGAGCCCGATCGTGCGTCGGGCGGACTGGCGCTGGGGCCACGTGTGATGGTAGCGGCGGGGAGCCTGGACGCCACCCGGCTTGTACAACCGGGCAGCCTGCAGGTCCGGCATTACCGTATTAAATTACTTCCCGGCGCCGATCTGAAGAACTGGACGGAAGCACTGAATGCGAAATTCCCAGATGCCGCATGGCGGGTGCGCGATCGCGAAAACAGCGCGCCAAGCACCCAACAGTTTCTGGAGCAAATGGCGCTTTTCCTCACCTTGACCGGATTAACCGCGCTGGTGGTGGGCGGCGTAGGCGCAGGAAATGCCGTGCACGGCTTTTTACTGCGCAAGCGTGAAACCATCGCGACGCTCAAATGCCTGGGCGCAGAAGGCGGCATGATTTTCCGCACCTATCTGGCGCAAATTATTTTACTGGCCTTTCTGGGTATCGCCATTGGGCTTGTGGCTGGCGCGGCGATCCCGTTCCTGCTGGCGTCGATACTGGCGGATATGCTGCCGGTGCCAGCGCAATTCGCGATTTATCCCCTGCCCCTGCTATATGCCAGCATATTCGGACTGGTCACCGCCATCATATTCGCCATCTGGCCGCTGGCGCGCGCGCGCGAAATTTCCGCCGCCGCGCTGTTTCGCGATATCGTTGCGCCCGTCCGGCGCTGGCCGCGCCCCGAATATATTACCGCCACCGTGGCGCTTACGGGCGCCCTGGCGGGACTGGCCTTTCTGATTGCGGGAGATGCGCGTTTTGCATTCTGGTTTGTGGCCGGAATTGCGGCGAGTTTCGTGTTGTTGCGCCTGCTTGCGGCGGCGATCATGGCGCTGGCGCGAAAATTACCCAGTCCGTCACGTCCCGAATTGCGCCTGGCGCTGGCCAATCTGCATCGGCCCGGCAGCCCTGCACCTGCGGTATTACTCTCGCTTGGCCTTGGTCTGTCACTGCTGGTTACCATCGCGATGGTTGAGGGCAACATAACACGGCAGGTAAATGAGCGGGCGTCGACCCTGGCGCCGTCGTTTTTCTTCCTTGATATTCAGTCTGCAGACGTCGAGGCGTTCAGGCTGCTCGCGGGTCGCTTTAACGGCGTATCGGAAGTTGACAGTATGCCAACGCTGCGTGGCAGGATCGTTCGCATCAAGGACATGCCCGCAACGCCGGAATCCGTGCCGCAAGAGGCGCGCTGGGCGCTGCGCGGCGACCGGGTGCTAAGCTTTGCCAGTGCGCCGCCCGAGGATACTGAACTCGCTGCTGGCGAATGGTGGCCGCCGGAATATACGGGGCCGCCGCTGCTGTCGCTGGATGCATCCCTTGCCGCAAACATGGGGCTTGGGGTTGGCGATACGCTGACGGTCAATGTGCTGGGGCGCGACATTGAAGCGCGCATCGCCAATCTGCGCCGCATCGATTGGTCCACCATGGGGGTGAATTTCGCGCTGATTTTTTCACCGGGCCTGATTTCCAGCGCACCGCATAGCTATCTCGCCACGGCGCACGCGGTTGAGAGCGAAGAAGAGCCATTTCATAAGGCCGTGACGGACAAATTTCCCGGCATATCCGTGGTACGGGTCCGCGAAGCCCTGGAGACGGTCAACGCGTTGCTCAACAATCTGGCCATGGCGGTGCGTTCCGCGGGTGGGGTGACGCTGGTTACCGGCATTCTTGTGCTGGCGGGGGCGCTGGCGGCAGGGCATGGGCAGCGCCTGTATGATGCGGTGGTGCTGAAAGTGCTGGGGGCGTCCCGGGCGCGGGTTGTATTGGCGTATGCGGCGGAATACGCCCTGCTGGGCCTGGCGGCGGCGGGCCTGGCCAGCGTGATCGGTACGGTTGCCGCCTATATGACCGTTACCTATCTTATGCATGCGGAGTTTGTGTTCCTGCCCGGAACACTGGTTGTAACCCTTACCGGCACGGTTCTTCTGACGATTTCCCTTGGCCTCGCCGCCACCTGGCGCGTACTGGGGCAGAAGGCGGCGACAGTATTACGCACCGCCTAGCGTGACAGATCACAGATCACGGCTAGGCCTTATCAAATGCAATCTGCAGATGTTTTAGACAGCGCAGGGCGATATTGCGCTCGTAGACATGTTCGGAGTTTGGATTGACCAGGCGAATATTGCGCATGCGGCGAAGTATTGTTGCAAAGGTAAGATTTATTTCCTTGCGCGCCAGGCTGGCCCCCAGGCAGACATGCGTACCCTGGCCGAACGCCAGATGGGTTACCTGATGCTTGCGGCAGACATCGAATTCCTCTGGCGTGGGATATTTGGTTTCATCGCGATTGCCGCTGCCAAAGCGCAGATTGACAAGTGAATCCTTGGGAATTTGCACCCCCGCGATTTCGGTATCCCGGGTTGCGCGGCGCATCAGCCCCTGGACCGGCCCATCAAAGCGCAACGATTCCTCAACAAAGCCGTCTATCAGGGACGGATCATCGCGTAACGCCTGCATTTGAGCGGGGTTTTCGATCAGCGCACGCATGGCCAGCGACATGGAATTGGTCGTTGTCTCGTTCCCGGCGGTCAGCAGCAGGTGAATGCTTGAAAGTATATCGACGTCGCGCATCGGCTGCCCGTCTTCCATCTTTGCCTGTATCAGGTCGGAAATAACGTCATCCGTAGGGTTTTTGCGCTTTCCGGGTATGACTTTGAGGAAATATTCCTGCATTTCCACGATCTGCTTTGCCGCGTAAATCTTGTCGTCTTCACTGGCAAAACCGCTAACTAGGGTCGCGAAGGCATCGGACCAGCGCGAAAAGCTCGCCAAATCGGCGCGCGGGACCCCCAATTGATCGGCAATCACATACATTGGCAGTGGCACTGTATACTGCTTCACAAAATCGCAGTGGCCGTCATCAATAAAGCTGTCGATCAGTTCATCGACGATCTGCTGCACATAGGCTTCCATCTGATTGACGCGGGAGAGGGAAAACAGCTTGTTCAGCGGGCCGCGCAAATAGCGGTGCTTGGGCGGGTCGGATGTGATCATTGTATCGACCTGCTCCAGCCCCCCATATTGGGTGGGACGGGTATATTCTTCCCGCGGCACCAGCGAGTCACTGGAGAAAGTCGCAGTGTCCTTCAGCGCCTTGTAAATGTCATCATAGCGCGACACAACGTAGAAACCCGCCGGATCTTTGAATACGGGTGCTTCATGACGCAGTTTTTCATAGGCGGGAAACGGACAGCCGATCACGTCCATGTCAACGAGCGTCATCTGATCCAGAGATTTGTTGGCGGCAATACGACCTTTTTCATCCAGGCTGGACATGCGTTTCCTCATGCAGGGGTGTTATTGATGATGTACATAATAAACCGTACGCGCAACTATTCGATTAGTCAATAATTAGTATTCCCGCGCGCTGCCCGGCTGTGGCGCCTGACGTTCGGCGGGTTTGCTTGAATTTCTCTACAAACATGCCAATATGCAGATCACGGGATTCCTTAACAGAGAGATGAATCAAAATGGCTGAATTCGACCGGAATATCGCGTCGGCACGGACACAAAGCGGCGCCGGTGTGCAGATTGATGCAGGCCTGCGCGATTATATGTTGCGGGTCTATAATTACATGGCTTCGGGGCTGGCCCTGACGGGTATCATTGCCTACCTGGGGTATCGCACCGATCTTTATCCCCAGATCGCCGGGTCGCCTCTGATCTGGGTGGTGATGCTGGCGCCGCTGGGCGTCGTATTCTACCTCAGCGCACGTATCAACTCGATGAGCTTCAGTTCCGCACAAACCTGGTTCTGGATCTATGCGGGGCTGGTTGGCTTGTCGCTGTCGGGCATATTCTATATCTATTCGGGGGTGAGCATTACCCGCGTGTTCTTTATTACGGCGGGTATGTTTGGCGCGGTTAGCCTGTATGGCTATACCACCAAGCGGGATCTGACAGGGTTTGGCTCGTTCCTGTTCATGGGGCTGATCGGCGTGATTATTGCGTCGGTGGTGAATATCTTCCTGGCGTCGTCTGCGCTGCATTTCGCCATCTCGGTGATTGGCGTACTGGTGTTCACGGGTCTGACCGCCTACGATACGCAGTCGATCAAGCAGATCTATTATGAAGGCGATGGCCATGAGGTCGCCGGCAAAAAGTCGATTATGGGCGCGCTGCGTCTGTACCTCGACTTCCTGAACCTGTTCTTGATGATGCTGCGTCTGATGGGCGGCAACCGCAACTAGGCAGGCTTCGCGCAACATAAAACCCCGCAATACGCTGCGGGGTTTTTTATGTCACTAACTTCAATAGTTTGCGCTCGAGTATCCGCAGCACCTGGGGCAGTTCCCGCCCGCGCTTGAGAATTTGCCCACCACTGCCGGTGATCGCATATTGGCCCTGACGGCTCGCCAGTTTCGGCTGTTTTACAATGCAAAAGACGGGCATTTCGCTGGCGCGCCGAAATACGGAAAAAATGGCCCGGTCGCTTAACCCGTCAATCGCATAATCGCGCCATTCACCCGCCTGCACCATACGGCCGTATAAGTGCAGGATTACCTGCAATTCCCGCCTGTCAAAGAAGACCTTTTCGGGCGTCCCCCGCGCCATGGCGCGGGCTGCCTGTATGGGTATGGTGTCGCTCACGCCCCGATCTTGCGATTACTGGGTGCAGAAGGCAAGCAGCGTTTGGGGCTCATCTGGAAAAAATCTCTGACAAGAAATTTGCGTCTTAACATAAAATCAACCATACTACTGATAATATTGTAGGTGAAAACCTAACGCATCTCCATATCTCAACCTTGTGCAGGAGTCAGCCATGATCCGGACGGAAGCAGAAGAAAAGGGCCGCCTGGCGGCGCAAAAGCCGCTTGCGGAAACAACTCTCGTCGATATGGATGTCATCGAGTGTCCTTATCACACGTACAAGAAACTGCGCGAAGAAGCGCCGGTGAACAAGGACCCCGTTGCCGGTTTTTTTACCATCACATGCTACCCGGACGTCGTAAAGGCGCTGAAAGACACGGCGACATTTTCAAGCGATGTCATAGATTTATTGTCTCCACCCGAGATGCGCACCAAGTTCGAAGACTATGGCGGCTATCCCTCCGTTCCCACGCTGATCACGGTTGATCCGCCCAAGCACAAATTTTATCGCAATCCGATCAACAAGGTTTTTTCTCAGACCCGCGTTAACCAGCTGGAACCGTATATTCAGCAGCTTGTCGATGAACTGATTGACGCCTTCATCAAGGACGGCAAATGTGAATTTGTTTCACAATTTACAGTGCCGCTGCCGATGATCATCATCGCCGACCAGCTTGGCGTGCCGCGCAGTGACATCGGCCGTTTCAAACAATGGTCGGATGCGCTGACCCAGCAGATCAGTGGCGTATCCACCCGCGAACAGCGTATTGCCGCCTCGAAACTGATGCTGGAGTTCCAGAAATATTTCGCCACGGTTATCGAAGAAAAGCGCGCCAATCCAACCAACGACATCATTTCCGATCTGGTCCGCGCACAGATGGAAAATGGCGAACCGATGAGTACACCCGAACTGCTGTCGGTCCTCAATCAGTTGCTGGCGGCGGGCAATGAAACCACCACAAATTCACTGTCCAAGGGCATGATGCTGTTGCTGGAGCACCCGGATCAGATGCAGTTGGTGCTGGACGATATGTCACTGGTCGAGAACCTGACCGAGGAAGTATTGCGCTTTGACGGCCCGGTACAGGGTCTGTTCCGCGTCACCACCTGCGACACCACGCTTGGCGGCACATTCATGCCCAAGGGATCGGCCGTGATGCTGCTGTTCGCCAGCGCCAACCGGGACGAGGCACAGTTCGAGGGCGCAGAAACTTTCGACGTGCGGCGTAAAAACGCGGCCCGCCATTTGGCATTTGGCCAGGGCACACATCACTGCTTGGGCGCCATGCTGGCGCGCAAGGAAATGAATCTGGCGTTCAGAACCATCCTGACACGGATGAAAAACCTGCGCCTGGCGCCGGGTCATGCGGACCTGCATCATGAGCCCAGCATCGTATTGCGCGGGCTAAAGGAACTGCACATCACCTTTGATGCGGCGTAAATATACTCTGACGGTTTAAAAAGTAGCGCTGTTGGAGCCGGCTGGACTGAACATTCCTGTTCAATCCAGCCGGGCGCCATCAGAAAGCGGACACAGGCGGGACTATTCCGCCGCCAGTTTTTGCATCTGCCACGATTCATTGCCTGCGGGCAGATTGAACAGTTCCGCCACATTGTTACGGAAAATGTCCTGACGCTGTGCCTCGGTCAGGCCACCCCCATGCTTGGCCAGCAGCGCCTGCGACGTCGGCCAGGTTGAATCCGTATGCGGAAAATCATTCGCCCAGATCAGCCGCTTGTGGTTCATCAGATGGGACGTCTGGAACGCGATCCAGTCATCCTGGAAAGTCATCCACACGTTGTTGCGCAAATATTCACTCGGCAGTTTGGAAAGGCCGGGAATGATCCCGCCCTGCAGATTGAACGTGGCCGCGTGATCCATGCGGTACATGTAATGCGGCATCCAGCCCGCATCGCCTTCGGCGCAGACCAGTTTCAGTTTCGGGTGCCGCTCGAAAATGCCGGTCAGTGTAAACAGGCACACAACATCCTGCACCGCGCGGATGATGTTCAAAAATCCGCCCAGCGGATGACCGCGCTTGGGAGCCAGCACGGATTCGATGCTGCCTTCATTAGACGTCAGAATGTGAAAGGCCAGCGGCAAATCCAGATCCACAGCACATTCCCACAGAGCGTCATATTCCGGCTTGTCGTAATCACCCTGGATCGGGTTACCAGGCATCATCATGCCGACAAAGCCCATTTCCTTGGCGCGGCGGAAATCCTCGATCGCGCTGTCAACTGACAGTACGGCCGTCTGCGCCAGGCCAAACAGACGGTTCGGCAACCCGCCACAAAATTCCTGTAGCCAGCGGTTATAGGCCTGCATGCAGGCGTTCTTGTATTCCGCATCCGGGTGAGTGCACAAAATCATGCCAATGGATGCATAAATGATCTCGGCGGCAATGCCGTCCTGGTCCTGGTCTGCGGCGCGCGCCTTGGGATCCCAGGAAGCAGGGCGAATGCCATCAAACTTTGTCGTCGCGGCGAACTGCGCGCGGTCATTCGGCGTCATGCCTGCGCCGGCCAGAAAGCCCATGGGCACAGTTTTCTTCATATCTTTGATAACGTAAATGTCCTGGCCGTTTTCACCCGTTTCGACGCGGGGCGCGACATCACGATATTTTGGATCGATATAATCAATATAGCAATTTGGCGGCTCGACAATGTGACTGTCCGCCGAAATGGCGCCTGGCCCGATCAAAGCTTTCATGGCGTTTCCTTCCGTTGCTGGGTTATTCGCAATCTATGATCATAATTATGGACAGAAAACGAATGCCCGCGCAAGCATTTCCGTACACAAAAAAGGCTATTTGATCACATCAGGTCGAGTATCATTCGCACGCTGGTAAGCGCCAGAAAAACCGCGAATGCACGGCGTAAGGCCGGGCGGCTGATGGCATGGGCAATGCCCGCGCCCCAGGGCGCGGCAAGAATTGTGGTGGGCACAATCAGCGCAAAGCCGATCAGATTGACATAACCCAGCGAGAATGGCGGCAGGCCGGGTGCGCCCCAGCCACTGGCCATCATGGCGAGCGTTCCAGGCACGGCGATAATCAGCCCGAAGCCCGCCGCAGTGCCAACCGCGCGATGAATGGGAATATTATAAAGACTGAGAATTGGCACCCCCAATGTGCCGCCGCCAATTCCCATCAGCACGCTTATTGAACCTACGACACCGCCGATTACCGCGCGGGTGACGCCAGTGGGAAAATGATCGGCGATGCGCCATTCTTCACGTCCGAACGCCATATGGACTGCCACGATCATCGCCACAGATGCAAACACCGCCATCAGCGCACCGCCACCGACGACGCCCGCAATCAGCGATCCGCCGAGCACGCCTGCGATAATGGGCGGGGCGAGTTGTTTGAGCAAAATCGTATCCACCGCACCTTTTTGCTGGTGCGCACGGATGGACCGCATCGAGGTTGCAACGATTGTGGCCAGCGATGTGCCAACCGCCAGATGCATGCGCACGGCTTCGTCAATGCCAAGACCGGAAAACACGTGATACAGCACCGGCACAATGACAATGCCACCGCCAACCCCGAGCAGCCCCGCCAGTATTCCCGCAACGACACCCGTCAGCGCCAGCCCTGCGATAAGCAATGCCAATTGCACAATGGTATATCCTGCGAGGAAATCCACCTAGGCTGCCGCCCGCGCCAGATCAGAGTCGACTACGCACGCCAGTGCATCACGAATAATCTCAATGCCCGCATTGCTTTTGTGTGCGTTCTCGCTCAGATAACGCCGCCAGGATTTTGCGCCAGGCTGCCCTTGAAACAAGCCAATGATGTGGCGCGTGATACAGTGCAACGGTACGCCCTGCCCCACCTGCTCCTCCGCCCATGGCAACAGACGTTCGATGACCTGCACCCGCGATGGTGGCGGGACCCTATCGCCGAACAATCGGCTATCCACATCCGCCAACAGATACGGATTGTGATACGCCGCGCGGCCCAGCATTACCCCGTCCATACAGTCCAGATGCGGCAGCGCATCGTCCAGTGAATGCAGTCCACCATTCAGGACAACGGTAAGCGCCGGAAATTCCGCCTTCATGCGATGCGCAAGGCTGTAATCCAGCGGCGGCACGTCACGATTCTGTTTCGGGCTCAGGCCCTCCAGCCACGCCATGCGCGCATGAATGATAAAAACGGCGCACCCTGCGTCGCGTACTGTGGCGATAAAACGTGGCAAAATTTCCTCTGGCGATTGTCTGTCAATGCCGATACGGCATTTCACCGTCACCGGCAGATGCGGCACGGCTTTGCTTATGGCGTCCACACAGCGCGCGACCAGTTCTGGTTCCGCCATCAGACACGCGCCAAAACGCCCGGACTGCACCCGGTCACTGGGGCAGCCGACATTCAGATTGATCTCATCATATCCAAAACCCGCCCCAATTTTTGCGGCCTCGGCCAACGCCGCCGGATCACTGCCGCCAAGCTGCAGCGCTACCGGATGTTCCGCCGCATCAAAGCCCAGCAGCCGGACCCGGTCGCCATGCAGCACGGCGTTGGCCGTCAGCATTTCCGTATACAGCCGCATGTGACGCGACAGCAGGCGCAGAAAGTACCGGTCAAACCGGTCCGTCCAGTCCATCATCGGCGCAACACAAAAGCGGTACGGGTTCATCTCATTCGTCCAGGGCTGGTAAATGCGGCGTTATAGACCATTTTCCCGATAATGTGTGTGTATGATAATGTGTGTGTATGATAGAGGTTAAAGCCATATAAACCGGCTAGACGCCCGGTTTAGGCAATCGGCGGATGCCGGTAATCTGACCGTGCGACTGCGCAATACGCGCTACCGCGTCCGCCAGCGGTTCACGTGTCACCTGCATATGATAGGCGTTGGCGTGCAGCAGCGTGTCCGCGTTACGCATTATACCCACATGGCCTTTCCAGAAAATCAGGTCACCGCGTCGCAGCGCCCACATGTCAACAGGAAGCGCTGCGCCCAAATCCACCTGCTGATACGTATCGCGAGGGCATTCCCGGCCAGCGGATTGCATAGCAATCTGCAGCAGGCCGGAACAATCCAGGCCCAGACCATCACGCCCACCCCACAAATAGGGCGTGCCAAGAAAGTCCTCCGCCGCAGAGACAAAATCTTCCGTAAACATACCAATTGGCGCCGCATGCGCGGAATATATCCACCCCAGATCTTCAATAAGACTGAAACCACCCGAATGCGCAGTTAACGCCAACTTTGCATTCATGCTGAGCCACAGCAGCGGCGAGGATTTCAAATCCGGATCACGATACACAAAGGTACGCGGCACCCTGACCCGATGCGTCGGCAACGGCCCAAGCGGCCCCAGCATATCCAACCGCACATAGCCCGGATAGCGATCCAGCACTGCAGACCCCTGTGCCCAGCCGTCTTTTTGCTCCTCGATGGAAAACACTTCGCCGAACAGCATCTGCGTATCCAGAGGGGCGTCATCAGCGGGCGTGCGGCGCACCGCGGCTGAGCCCGTAATGACACGCATGATCTGATTTGCAGGGGCGCTCATAATGCGACCGCCCGCGCTCTGATAAGATCGGAAAATTCACTTAAAAATACCGCGCCCTTGACGGTGCGCTGCACCAGCACATTGCGCCGGTCGGTTTCATCGCGTTTGCGGCGGGTGAAATCCAGCCGTCCCATGGTGTCCAGCGCGCGGGTGACGGCGGGTTTGGAAATGTTCAACTGCGCCGCCAGCCCGCGCACCGTATGTGGCGGCGTTTCGCCGTAGATGATCAGCAAGATCGCCATTTGCCGTGCGCTGAGGTCCGGTCCATCGGCGCGCACGGAATCAATCAGCGTATTGCGCCACAAATCCAGCGCCTGGTTCATGGAAAACTCAACGCCCATTTTTCCCCCCTGAGCTTATCCAAGCATTCGTTGACAGGGATTATTCCCGATCAGAAACGATCGCGCAACAGGGCATATAGCGCGCGGATCGCCATTGCCTCGCCGCCCACTGCATGACCGGGGCCGGATTTTGCATTCCAGCCATAGATATCGAAATGCGCCCAGGCCTTTGCCCCGCCGGTAAAATGCTGCAGGAACAGCGCCGCCGTGATCGCGCCCGCCATCCCGCCTTCGGTCACATTGTTAAGATCGGCGATGCCGCTTTCCAGCCCCTTGCCATAGGGTTTCCACAGCGGCAGCCGCCACAGCGGATCGGCCTGGGATTGCGCATAGGCGGAGAGCTGATCGGCCAATGCGTCATCGGCCGTGAAAAAAGGGGGAATTTCACCCCCCAGCGCGGTGCGGGCCGCACCGGTCAGCGTGGCGAGATCAAACAGCAGTTCCGGCTGTTCGGTTTCGGCTTCGGCCAGCGCGTCCGCAAGGATCAGGCGGCCTTCGGCGTCCGTATTGCCAATCTCCACCGTCAGGCCTTTGCGGCTGGTCAGAACGTCGCCGGGGCGGAAGCTGTCGCCGGACACGGCGTTTTCCGCGATGGGGATCAGCACCCGCAGGCGCAGCTTCATGCCCGCATCCATGATCATGTGGGCAAGGCCCAGCACATTGGCCGCGCCCCCCATATCCTTTTTCATCAACCGCATGCCGGAGCTGGGCTTGAGGTCCAGCCCGCCGCTGTCAAACACCACGCCCTTGCCCACCAGCGTCACCTTTGGCGCATCCGCATCGCCCCAGTGCAGATCCAGCAGGCGCGGCGGCCGGGTGCTGGATCTGC